>JAYZHY010000170.1:0-4705 GCA_036166115.1 Pseudomonadota bacterium
ATGGAATTAAAAAACAAAAATCATGATTCTTTTGTTTATAAGAGACGTTTACAAGATGAATTGGATGTAATAAATAATATGGGTTTCGCTAGTTATTTCCTTATTGTTTCTGATTTTATCGATTGGGCAAAGAAAAATAATATTCCTGTTGGGCCGGGAAGAGGGTCTGGGGCTGGTTCATTGGTGGCTTATGTATTAGGAATTACCAATCTTGATCCAATGGAATACGACCTATTATTTGAAAGATTCTTAAATCCAGAAAGAGTCTCAATGCCTGACTTTGATATCGATTTTTGTATGGAAGGAAGAGATAAAGTAATTGATTACGTGTCACAGAAATATGGCAGCGAAAAAGTATCACAAATTATTACTTATGGCACTATGGCCGCAAGGGCAGTTATTCGTGATGCCGGAAGAGTATTGGATCAACCTTATGGGTTTGTTGATAAAATAGCGAAACAAGTTCCTTTTGAGGTAGGTATGACACTTGATAAAGCATTGGAGCAAGATGATGAATTAAGGAGAATGTATAGCCAGGATGAAGAAGTTGAAGCAATTATTAATCTAGCAAAATCACTCGAAGGTTTGGTCCGTAATGCCGGTAAACATGCAGGTGGGGTTGTTATTGCCCCGGAAAATCTTACAGATTATACACCTTTATATTGTGAGGAAGGTCAAATCAATGTGGTGACACAATTTGATAAAGATGATGTAGAAGCAGCGGGTCTTGTTAAATTTGATTTTTTGGGGTTGAGAACATTAACGATTATAGATTTAACATTGCGAATCGTAAATAACAGTAAACCCATGAAGGAATTAAATATAAATGAAATACCTATTGATGATGCAAAAACTTTTGAATTATTAAGATCTTGTAATACAACTGCGGTTTTTCAACTTGAATCAATAGGAATGAGGGATCTTATTAAAAGAATGAAGCCAGATCAATTTGATGACTTGGTAGCGTTAGTTGCACTGTTTAGACCGGGACCACTCCAATCTGGAATGGTAGATGACTTTATTAATCGTAAACATGATTCTAATAATATAAATATCAATTATTTACATCCTGACCTTGAAGTAATTCTTAAAGAAACATATGGGGTAATCTTGTATCAGGAACAGGTCATGCATATAGCTCAAACATTAGCCGTATATTCCCTTGGTTGTGCTGATATATTAAGGCGCGCATTGGGAAAGAAGAAAATCGACGAGATGTCAACTCAACGTAAAATCTTTATCGATGGTTCTATTGAGAGAGGTGTTTCAAAAGATACAGCTTCCTATATTTTTGACTTAATGGAAAAATTTGCTGGGTATGGTTTTAATAAATCTCATTCGGCAGCATATGCATTACTTTCCTATCAAACAGCTTTCCTTAAAGCGCATTTCACTCCACATTTTTTAGCAGCCGTAATGACAACCGAAATCGATAATACTGATCGTTTAATAATGATCAAAGATGATTGTTTAAAATATAATATTGAGCTAATACGCCCATCAATTAATAGTTCTTTTTATGAATTTACTGTATTAAGTGAGAATTCGATTCTTTATGGGTTAGGTGCGATAAAAGGTATAGGCAAGTCAACTGTTGAACTAATTGTTTCTGAGAGAAGTGCTAAATCTTATCAAGATTTAAATGAATTTTGTTCAAGATTAGGAATGGAGAAAATCAATCGTCGTGTGCTTGAGGCTCTTATTAAGAGCGGTTCCATGGATGATTTTGGTATTAGTAGAAAACAATTAAACTCACAGTTAGCTGATGCGATAAAAAGCGCTGACCAAGGGGCTAGAGATATTGCAGCCGGTCAAAATGATATGTTTGGTTTAAATGAAATCTCGGAAGAAAAGGTAAATGAAGATACAGAAATCCAAGAATGGGAAGATGATCTTTTCCTGAAAAAAGAAAAAGAGGCGTTGGGTTTGTATTTGTCAGGCCATCCATTCAATGCTTTCAAGGAAGATGCGTTATATTTCACTGATGGTGATTTAAAGACTATTCATTCATTTGAGCCACCTAATCTAAGGGCATCGGAAAAAAAATACCATCAACCTTTAAAGGATATAATAGTTTCTGGCCTAATTGCAGATATTAAAAGACGCGGCAACAGAATCTCGGTCATTTTGGATGATAATACTACAAGGATGGAAGCAGTCTTCTTTAGTGAAGTTTTTCAACTTCACAAGGGACTCTTAAAAAAAGATCAGATTGTGGTTATTGAAGGAAAACTAAGATTTGATGACTTCTCATCTTCATGGCAAGTTAATGTTGATAATGTAACAAATATCGAAGACATGATAGTTCAACGTGCAAAAATCTTGATAATTGAGCTAAAAAATGCACAAGAAGATAAAAGTGTTCTCAGTAAAATTAAACAGACTTTGAAATCCAGTGATAAAGGCCAATGCTTGGTCGCAATTAATTATTCTAGTGCCTCAGCATCTGGCAGGGTTGACCTTGGTGATGAGTGGATGATCTCTCCAACAAAAGATGTTAGAGAAAACTTGGTACGATTATTGGGGGAAGGGTCTTTAAGACTAAATTACTGATAATTAAGGTAAGTTTGAGTTTTATGTGTATTATGAATATATGTATATAAAATTAAAGCAGAGTTATGATTGATTTAAAGTTTTTAGAATTTGAAAGGCCAATTGCTGAAATTGAAGCTAGATTGGAAGAGCTTCAACATCTAGATGATTCCAAAGAAACTATTAATAAAGAAACTAATCGATTAAAAGAAGAGAGTGATACGCTCACAAGAAAGATTTTTAGTAAGCTTACTGATTGGCAGGTAACTCAAGTTTCTCGACATCCTATGAGACCTTATTCTATGGATTATATAAATATTCTTTTTGAAGATTTTGTTGAGTTGCATGGAGATCGAATGTTTTCAGACGACCCTGCAATTATTGGAGGTTTGTGTAGATTGCAAGGGAGACCGATTATGTTTATTGGTCATCAAAAAGGTCGTGATACAAAAGAGCGAGTAAGGCGTAATTACGGGATGCCTAAACCAGAAGGATATAGAAAATCTCAAAGATTAATGAAATTAGCTGAGAAATTTGATTTGCCTGTAATTACTTTTATCGACACTCCAGGGGCGTATCCTGGATTAGGTGCCGAGGAAAGAGGCCAAAGTGAAGCGATAGCAAGAAGTTTATATAAAATGTCACAGTTATCAGTACCAGTTATTTCAGTAGTTATAGGCGAAGGAGGTTCTGGAGGTGCTTTAGCAATTGGTGTAGCAGATAAATTATTGATGTTGGAATATAGTGTTTATTCAGTTATTTCTCCTGAGGGTTGTGCTTCAATATTATGGAAAAATGCAGATTTAGCTGAGCAGGCAGCGAGAGCAATGTCTATAACAGCATCAAGCTTGAAGAATTTTCGTCTTATTGATGAGATATTAAATGAGCCTCTGGGGGGTGCACACAGAGATCCTAATGAGATGTCTAAAACTATTCAGAAAGCTTTGGTTCGAAATCTAGATGAGTTAAATAGAATTGATACAGGTTTATTGGTAGAAAAACGTTGTGCTAAGATTGCGAATTTTGGAGAATATATTCAAGTATAGTTTTAGAGCTTTATTTGTATATTTAATATGTTTCATAAAGATTCAATAAAAGACTTTCTTTTAAAAGTAGCAACCAATAATAAACCTAAGAATTATTTCGTTGCTTATAGCGGAGGGATGGATTCAACAGTATTATTACATTCTTTAGTTGAATTAGATTTAGGTATACCAATAACTGCAATACATGTTAATCATCAAAACAACGAATCTTCTGATGAGTGGGAGAAATATTGTTCAAATTATGCAGCTAAAATTGATGTACCATTTATCTCTCATAGAGTTGATATAGATATGCACTCAGGTTATGGAATTGAGGCAGCAATGAGAAACTCTAGATATAAAGCATTTAGTAATCATATAAATAGGAACGATTGGTTATTGACTGCACATCACAAAAACGATCAAGTAGAAACATTATTTCTAAATCTCTTTAGAGGTAGTGGTATTGATGGATTGTCTGGTATTAGCGCTAAAAGAAAATTCTTAAGTGGCACTCTTGCGAGACCATTACTTGATTTTAGTAAAAATGAATTAAGAAAATATGCATTGTTTAACAAGCTTACATGGATTGAAGATTCATCAAATAAAGATAATTCTATGGATAGAAATTATCTTCGTAATGATATTATCCCAAGATTAGAAAAAAGATGGCCATCAATAAACAAAAGACTGACTAAAGTTACCAAGTTGGCAAGCGAAGCTAAACATCGATCAGAAGATTTAGCAAAAATCGATTTAAAATCAGTAGGAAGTATAGATTGTTATAATGTCTTAGCTTTTAAGGAATTATCAGATAATAGACAACGCAATCTTTTGAGATATTCTTTGGCATACCTAAATTTACCTCAACCTTCATATAAGCAATTATTTGAATTTACAAAAAACTTAGTTAATAAAAATAATAAATCTAATGCGTTTTTTTCATGGTCGGGTGTTTATATATATCGGTACAACAGTAATCTATATTTAACAACCCAAAATAACAAAATCACTTATACAAAAGATATTAAAATTTTTCCAAATAATGAAATGATTAATTTAGGTCCTGGAATGGGAGCTATTTCACTGGCTCAATCAGAAGCAAAAGGAATCGATCTTGAGTTGGCAAAAAAAGGTCTTGATATTAC
>JAYZHY010000171.1:0-2793 GCA_036166115.1 Pseudomonadota bacterium
TGAGAATTGAATAGATTTCTAAGCTCAAAATTAGTTATTGTGACTCCATTATGAATAATTATAGAACGCCTTTTTTTATACAGAACTTGATGTTAATTTTTTTGATTTCTGCATCTGATATCTTGGCTCAGGGCAATCAGATTTTTGGAGTGTATTGTGCTCGTTGTCATTCATCTCAAGAAATTACCAATATTGTTCATGAGGATTGGGTCGGAAATTCTTTGTTTGATTTTTTTCAAGCTACAAAAAACACGATGCCTGTAGAAGCACCTAACTCACTCACTGATCACGAGTATCTTGAAGTAGTCACATACATGCTTAAACAGGCAGAAATTGATCTAACTCACATACCGAAGAGCACTAAACTGATTGCCAACCAGAAAATTACACTTAACCCAAGAAAATTAAAAGTACCTGATGTGGAATGGCAGAATTTTGGCGGTGATTTAAATGCCCAACGATATTCTCCTCTTAGGCAAATTAATTCACAGAATGCACATAAACTTCACATAGCATGGCGTTGGAAAGCTCAGAATTTTGGCCCATCTCCTGAAATCAGGAATGTATCGATGCCAATAATGAGGGATGGAAAGGTTTTTATTGGAGCAGGTGCAACGAGGAATGTTGTAGCCATTGATGCTGAATCGGGTCAAACTTTGTGGATGTGGCGCCCGAATGAGGGAGAGCGTTTTGAAAATGCGTCACGCAAAGATTCGGGAAAAGGATTTTCCTATTACAAGGATGATAAAGGGAAAAACTATGTCATTGTAGTCACTCCTGGTTATTATTTAGTCAGTTTGGATGCGGATACAGGCATGCCAAATCCAAAGTTTGGAGATAATGGCAGGGTTGATTTAACTGAAGGTCTTAGGCGAGCCCCAAATCGTGATCTTGATGTCGGTCTTACTTCTCCGGCATTGGTTGTTGGGGACGTGATAGTTGTAGGTTCGGCACATGATGTCAGTTTTCGTCCGCCTTCAAAAGCTAATGTCAAGGGTGATGTGAGGGGCTTTGATGCCAACACCGGAAAATTGTTGTGGACATTCCACACTATCCCGGAACCCAATGAAGAGGGTTTTGAGACTTGGTTTAATGATTCAGCCTTATACACCGGTAATGCAGGAGTTTGGGCACCGATGTCAGCAGATCCAGAGATGAATTTAGTCTTTTTACCCGTTGAATCTGCAACTGGCGATCAATATGGAGGAGACAGGCATGGAAACAATCTTTATGCAAATTGTCTGATTGCTTTGGATGTGAAGACGGGGGAAATGCAGTGGTTTTTTCAATTAATACATCATGATATTTGGGATTGGGATAATCCGACTGCACCCATAATTGCAGATTTACCCAATGGCAAGAAGATTGTCGCGCAGGTCACAAAACAAGGGTTTGTGTACGTTTTTGATCGCAAAAGTGGGAAACCAATTTGGCCTATAAATGAAAAAGAAGTTCCTCAAACAGATGTGCCTGGAGAATGGACATCTCTAACACAACCCATACCAGAATTACCGCTTCCTTTTGAGAGGCAAGGTGTCAGCATTAATGATTTAATTGATTATACTCCCGAAATACGTACCGCGATTAAACAATTATTAAAGAATTATCGATTGGGCCCATTGTACACTCCTCCTTCAATAGTAGGTGCTTCAGATGGAACTAATGGCACGTTGAGCTTGCCGTTTGCAACTGGTGGTGCTAATTGGGAAGGCAGTGCTTTGGATCCTATGAGTGGATTGTTATTCGTTCCTTCTCAAACTCGAGTAGGCTTAATGGAGTTAGTTAATGAGCCAGAATCATCGGACATAAGATATATATCGGGCACAACACCACCTCCAAAAGTTTTAGATATACCCATTGCAAAACCACCATGGGGAAGAATCACCGCGATTGATTTAAATACTGGTGCACATCGATGGTCTATTGCAAATGGTGATACCCCAAAAAATATCAAAGAGAACCCAGCACTAGAAGGCGTAGATTTACCACGAACAGGAAAACATACTCGGTCCGGTATAGTGGTTACTGAAACATTATTGTTTGCAGGAGAAGGCTTTGGCGGCGATCCGATTTTTCGTGCTCACAATAAATTAACCGGAGAAATTATTGCTGAAATTCCCTTGCCTGCATCGCAAACCAGTCCACCGAGTACATATCGTATGAACGGCAAACAATATATTGTGATGACTGTTGCAGATGGAAAACAACCTGCAGAATTGATTGCTTTGACCTTATCAGATTAGTGTTACTGTGTATTTAAAAAAATCCGTATTAAAGATGGTAAGATATTTGTTTAATTTTTAAGAGAATCATTATGCGAATTTTATTTGTATTGCTATTGAGTTTTCTGTTTGAAGTGACTTATTCAGACACTTTGATACTTCCTATGCGGGAGCGAGCCGAGGTAATCGATCAAATAATTGATGAGAGGATTGCCACTGTTTTGCCCGATTTAATGGAACGAACCGATATCGATATGTGGGTTATTATTTCTAGAGAATATAATGAAGATCCAGTAATTAGAACCTTCTTGCCATCAACTTGGCAATCAGCTCGAAGGAGAACTATTTTATTAATTTTTAATCCTGGGGAAGGACAACCTCTGGAAACTCTGGCAGTAGCTAGGTATGGAGTTGGCAAGACATTTGTTAAAGCATGGGATAAGGAATTGCACGGTGACCAATGGAAAAGATTGGCTCAGCTTATAAAAGAACGAAATCCCAATAGAATTGGCTTGAATTACTCTGATACTTTTGCGCTTGCCGATGGTATTACCCGTACTGAATATGATTT
>JAYZHY010000172.1:0-3694 GCA_036166115.1 Pseudomonadota bacterium
TATTAAAATGATGAAAAATTATAAAAATCAATAATTTATATAATAATATTAATGATAATTAATGCCTAAAAGATCCGACATAAAAACGATATTGATTATAGGTGCTGGCCCGATTGTGATAGGCCAAGCATGTGAATTTGATTATTCTGGCACACAAGCATGTAAAGCATTAACCGAGGAAGGCTATAGAGTTATTTTGGTTAATTCTAATCCAGCTACAATCATGACAGATCCCGAGATGGCTGATGCAGTATACATAGAACCAGTTCATTGGAAAGCACTAAAAAAGATAATTGAAAAAGAAAAGCCTGATGCATTGCTACCAACAATGGGAGGACAAACAGCGCTCAATTGTGCATTGGATCTGGTAAGAGAAGGCGTTTTGGATAAAAATAATGTTGAATTGATTGCTGCCTCCCAAAAAGCAATAGACATGGCTGAAGATAGAGAACAATTTAGAGCGGCCATGTCGGAAATAAATCTTGAAAGCCCAAAAGCTGAAATAGCACACTCCCTTCCAGAAGCGATCGAAAAACAAAAAATGGTCGGTTACCCAACAATCATAAGGCCTTCTTTTACAATGGGCGGAAGCGGAGGTGGTATCGCCTATAACCGTGAAGAGTTTCAACAAATTGTAAGTCATGGCTTAGAGGTATCACCAACATCAGAAGTGCTTCTTGAAGAATCGGTTATTGGCTGGAAAGAATTTGAAATGGAAGTTGTTAGAGATAAAAAAGATAACTGTATAATTATTTGCTCGATAGAAAATCTGGACCCAATGGGAGTTCATACCGGTGATTCAATTACTGTTGCCCCAGCGCAGACACTAACTGATAAAGAGTATCAAAAAATGCGTAATGCATCTTTTGATGTATTGAGGAAAATAGGTGTAGAGACCGGAGGTTCTAATGTGCAATTTGCACTCAATCCTCTTGATGGACGAATGTTGATAATTGAAATGAATCCAAGGGTTTCAAGGTCTTCGGCTCTTGCGTCAAAAGCAACAGGTTTTCCAATCGCAAAGGTTGCCGCAAAATTAGCAATTGGTTATACGTTGGATGAACTTCAGAATGATATCACTGGAGGTGCCACACCAGCATCTTTTGAGCCTTCGATTGACTATGTTGTAACAAAAGTACCAAGGTTTACTTTTGAGAAATTTCCTGGTGCAAATGATCGATTAACAACTCAAATGAAATCAGTCGGAGAAGTGATGGCTTTCGGTCGTAATTTTCAAGAATCCCTTCAAAAAGCATTAAGGGGCCTAGAGATTGGAGCAGATGGCTTTAATGAAACAGTAAATGATTCTGTAGTTATTAATGATGAATTTGACCTAAAGCAAGAGTTAAAACTGCCTGGTGCCGAAAGATTATGGCACTTAACAAATGCTATTAGAGTAGGGTTTAATCTTGAGGAGATTGCTTTGTTTAGTGGCATTGATCCGTGGTTTTTATTTCAGATAGCCGATCTTGTTAAAGAAGAGATTAAGTTAAAGGAAATAGGATTAAAAGGTTTAGATAGAGATTGCCTGTTAAAGCTAAAAAGAAAAGGCTTCTCTGATTCAAGATTAGCAAAAATACTTGATATCAAAGAATCGGAATTCAGAACTCACCGAATTAATCTTGATGTTCGTCCAGTATTTAAAAGAGTTGATACATGTGCAGCTGAATTCGAGACAAATACCGCGTACCTGTATTCTTCTTATGATGAAGAATGTGAGGCAGATCCAAGTAAGAATAAGAAAATAATGATCTTGGGGGGTGGTCCCAATAGGATTGGTCAAGGTATTGAATTTGACTATTGTTGCGTGCATGCGTCTTTGGCATTAAAAGAAGCGGGTTTTGAGACAATAATGGTTAATTGTAATCCAGAAACCGTTTCTACTGATTATGATATTTCTGATCGATTGTATTTTGAGCCATTGACATTTGAAGATGTTATGGAAATTATCGATTTAGAAAATCCTGTTGGAGTTATAGTTCAATATGGAGGGCAAACTCCTCTTAAACTTGCGCGTTCATTAAAATCAGCTGGAGCGCCAATTATAGGGACTTCACCTGATTCAATTGACCTCGCTGAGGATAGAGAGCGTTTTCAAAAACTTATTGAAGAGCTTAAGTTAGCTCAGCCCCCAAATCGGACAGCCTCAAACATGAAAGAGGCGATAGAGATGAGTTCCGATGTTGGGTTCCCTTTGGTTGTTCGTCCGTCATATGTATTAGGTGGAAGAGCCATGGAGATTGTCCACAACAAAAAAGATCTAGGCGAATATATGACTAAAGCGGTAAGTGTTTCAAATGACAGTCCAGTGTTATTGGATAGATTCCTTGATCTCGCGATAGAAGTCGATGTAGATATAATTTGTGATGGAGAAGATATTTTAATTGGTGGGATTATGGAGCACATTGAACAAGCCGGGGTTCATTCAGGAGACTCCGCTTGCTCATTACCACCATTTAGCTTGAGTAAAGAAATGCAAGAAACTCTAATAGATCAGGCAAAAAAGCTTGCATATGGCTTGAATGTAATAGGGCTAATGAATACTCAATTTGCGATACAAGGTGAAGATGTTTATATATTAGAAGTTAACCCAAGGGCATCAAGAACCATACCGTTTGTCTCTAAAGCAACCAGTATCCCTTTAGCTAAGATTGCCGCTCAAGTAATGGTTGGGAAAAAGTTAAAGGTGATGGGTTGTACTGAGCAAATCCAATTACCTTACTATTCGGTCAAAGAAGCGGTATTTCCATTTATTAAATTTCCTGGCGCAGATCCCATTCTTGGCCCTGAAATGAAATCTACTGGAGAAGTAATGGGTACTGGAGAGACTTTTGGAGAAGCATATGCAAAAGCACAATTGGCTTCGAATGTAATTCTTCCCATTCAGGGTACCGCTCTTATGAGTGTAAGAGATCGTGATAAATCTGACGCAATAAGATTGGGAAAAATTTTAATTTCAAGAGGATTTAATTTGGTTGCAACACATGGCACTGCCAAAGAATTGACTAGTGCTAATATAGACTGTAAAAGAATAAATAAGGTGAGAGAAGGTCGGCCACATATTGTTGATATGATTAAAAATGGTGAGATAGACTTAATTGTAAATACCACCGAAGGGAAAAGAGCAATTCAAGAGTCAACCTCAATTAGAGCGGAAGCAGTGAAAAGGAATACCACTTATTACACAACTATAGGCGCAGCAATTGCAACCTGTGAAGCGTTGGAGCATATTAATGATAGCGATGTCAATCGATTGCAAGATTTGCATAGGAAGCTAAATGCATGAATAAGGTACCGATGACAGTTCGTGGCGCTGAATTATTACGTAATGAGCTAAAGAGCTTGAAATCTATTGATCGCCCTAATGTGATAACTGCAATTTCTGAGGCGCGCGCTCATGGAGATCTGAAAGAAAATGCTGAATATCATGCCGCAAAAGAGCAACAGGGATTTATTGAAGGAAGAATAAAGGAGATTGAATCAAAACTGTCTAATATTCAAGAGATAGATGTTACTGCAATCGATGCTAATGGCAAGATTGTATTTGGTGCTACTGTACGTTTAATTGATTTGCAAACAGACGAGGAAATTACATATAAAATTGTTGGCGAAGATGAGGCGGATATAAAGATCAAGTTGATATCATACAGTTCACCTATTGCTCGCGCACTTATAGGTAAAACTGAAGGCGATG
>JAYZHY010000173.1:0-8353 GCA_036166115.1 Pseudomonadota bacterium
ATTTCTGGTGTTCCAGAAGTTGATTATGGCGGTCAAGGTGGATTGGGGGATATTGCACTGCATCCGAATTTCAGTGAAAACAGTATTGTTTATATGAGTTTTGCTGAAGCTGGCGAATCAGAAACTGATACGAGAGGGGCTGCGGTAATTAAAGCTACATTAACTCTTGCTAATGAAAGTGGCTCACTCTCAGATATTGAATATATCTGGCGACAAACTCCTAAAGTTACTGGACGCGGTCATTATGCACATCGATTGGAATTTTCATCCGATGGTTATTTGTATATATCTTCTGGAGATCGTCAAAAATTTGACCCTGCACAGGATATGGAGATGAATTTAGGTAAGATAATACGTTTGTATGACGATGGAAAGATACCTAATGATAATCCTTTCTATTCTGCAGGTGGCGTTGCCGCTGAAGTTTGGTCTTTGGGGCATCGCAATCCTCTTGGTATTGATTTTGATGCCGATGGGCAATTATGGAATATTGAAATGGGTCCCAGAGGTGGAGATGAGCTAAATCGAGTAATTAAAGGTGAAAACTATGGATACCCAACCGTGTCTAATGGTATTCACTATAACGGTGATGATATGCCAAACCATGATACCAGACCTGAATTTGAGGAGCCGAAAGTATGGTGGACCCCAGTAATCTCTCCAAGTTCTTTTGTTATCTATCAAGGTGATTTATTTTCAGATTGGCAGGGAGATGGTTTTATATCTGGACTTAATTCAGAATCTCTGGTGAGAATAGAATTCGATGGCACGTCAGCCAAAGAAGCTGAAAGATTTGATATGGGAAAGCGAATTCGCTCAGTTGAACAAGGTCCCAATGGAGCTCTTTGGCTGTTAGAAGATTACCCTCGAAGACAAGATAAGTCTCGCGGGCGACTTCTAAAATTAACTCCACACGGACATTAAAAAAATATCAGGATAATAAAATCCGGTCTTTTTGGAGTCTGAAATAATGAGTGAAACTCGAGATGCATCATTGATCGATTCGATGATACCAATCTTTTCTTTGGTATTAATGCTGAGTATATCGGTTTACTTGTTTGGCTCTGATTCTTCTTATGGGCCGAACCAGATAGCATTAATCATTTGTGCTGGAATTGCTGCAATCGTTGCCATTAAAAATGGGCATGCATGGCAAAGTATTCTTGATTCAATAGTTAAAAGTATTAGTACTGCCATGGGCGCTCTTTTAATTTTTTTGTGTGTCGGCGCCCTTATTGGAACTTGGCTACTTTCCGGAACAGTACCGACACTTATTTATTATGGGCTTGAGCTGCTTAATCCTAAAATATTTTATCCAGCAGCTTGTTTGATTTGTGCAATTGCTGCTCTTGCTACGGGAAGCTCATGGACAGTAGCAGGGACATTGGGCGTTGCTTTAATTGCAGTTTCAATTGGACTGAATTTATCGCCTGAGATTGCAGCTGGAGCAATAATTTCAGGCTCTTATTTTGGTGACAAAATGTCACCTTTATCGGATACAACTAATTTGGCTCCTGCAATAACGGGCACCGATTTATTCACGCATATCAGGCATATGGTATGGACTACGACCCCATCATTTATTTTGGCTTTGATCATTTTTATGTTGTTAGGTTTTGGGGTGACTGCAGAAGCAGAAGACGCAACAATAAAATTATTTAATGAGACACTTGCGAATGCTTTTAATATCACACCATTGGCATTGGTCCCATTGGTTGCAGTATTTGCAATGGCGATTCGTAAAGTTCCAGCTTTACCGACAATATTATCTGGTGCGTTATTAGGCGGAGTAGTTGCTTTTTTTCTCCAGCCAGAGGTTGTGATGTCTTTTTCTGATTCAAGTGACTTGCCTCCCTTCTTTTCAATGCTTAAAGGAATTTGGCTGGCATTAGCAACTGGATATGTTTCATCCACAGGTGTTGAAGAGATAGATAGTTTGCTCTCTCGTGGCGGCATGGAATCGATGTTGGTTACTATGTGGTTGGTAATCAGCGCAATGTCTTTTGGTGCTGTTTTAGAACGTGCTGGAATGTTAAAAAGGATTATTACATCTACATTGAAAGCTGCTAAAACTACAGGATCTCTAATCATGAGGGTAATTTTAAGTTGCATTAGCATTAATATTGTTTGTGCTGATCAATATATTTCCATTGTTTTGGCTGGAAAGATGTTTAAAGCTGAGTTTAAAAAACGTAATCTTCACGCTAAAAATCTTTCTAGAGTTATTGAGGATTCTGGTACTTTAACTTCGCCTCTTGTCCCTTGGAATACATGTGGGGCTTATATGGCTGCAACTCTTGGGGTGGCAACTTTTGCTTATTTACCTTTCGCGTTTTTCAATTTAATTAACCCAGTTATTTCCATGGTTTATGGATATAGCGGATTTACGATTGAGAAATTGGGAGCACAAGAAGAGTAGATGCTTCTTGATTAGAATGAGGTTCAAACGAATACAATTCTTTACAAATATAATTACGTTTGATTAGGGATTTTCATTAGAATACATCAATGACGAGAAACAGTTATTTGTCGGCGGTGCTTGTCTTAGTTGGCTGGATTTCGCATTGTGAAGCCGGAGGCGGTGTCTTATTATCGGAAGACAGCTGTATTATAACAATTGGTTTCTACACAGCTCATTTTACCGCTTACCAGCCTGAATCTTCAGGTGATAAGCAATTTTGTGAAGATTTGGATAATATTGGCAAAACTACTTTTGTATTGGACTATTTGCACAAGAGTTTAAGTGAAGTTGCTGTTGATTTTCGTATTATCCGCAATATAACCGATAAAGGTAAGTTCGTTCAAATAGAGGATATAATTGAAATAGAAGATATTGATCTGCATACGGTCTTTTATCAAACTCCACTTATTAAAAGTAATGCATCATATATGGTTAGTCATAATTTTAAAGAAAAAGGTGATTTTGTTGGCATTGTTACAGCAGGACATCCCACGAAATCAACAATTTATTCTTCTGTATTTCCTTTTAAAGTGGGAACCAGCTCTATACCTTGGTCACTTCTTTCGTTTGTGATGCTGTTGTTGATTTTTGGCTCATATCTTTATTATATGAGTAAATCTGGATAGATTTATGCTTTCAGGCTTCAGTAAAAAACGTAATGTAATTTTTTTGGTAACTATTTTGGGTATGGCATTATCTTATCCTTCGCAATGGTATCCGTATAATTTTAGATTGGTTCTAACTTCATGGTTTGGTGCCAGCGCCTACAACCCTTTACCTGAATCAAAAATTTCCCAGGAATTTTCATCAGAATTATCTTGTCCGGGTGATCCTTCAGGTTGGAGGAACGAACAAACCATTGATGACGTATATATAGAAGAGTCACTTCCATGCATGGCTGATAATCCTCATGCTATTGCGGCTTTTGTTTTAGGAACAAACAATGTGAGTGATGAAACATTACGACTGAGTGGGCTTGCCCCTGATGCGGTTGAGAAAGGACGAGATCTAGATGGAGACGGCGATCCTGATGAGATCCATATTAAGTTGGAAGTCGCTGAACTTAATGGTAGCTCACCGATATCGGAAAGACCTATAACTACTTATGACATAGCGCCTGGAGTGCAACCAGGTCTATGGGTATTTGCTCCGAAATTTGTGGGAATGGCGGTAGAAAATTTCGATACTCAAGTGGCTAGGTATTCACTAAAAATCCCTTCGCCGGCTATTCGTATTGAACAAGGAGACATTGTTAAGGTTACTCTTGAAAATACACACTATATGCCGCATACACTTCACATCCATGGCGCTGATCATGAGTTTATTGATAGCAATGGAGAAGGAAATGATGGGGTACCTTTGACCAGTGAATTGCCAATAATGCCAGGTGATTCACGTACTTATAATATAACACCAAGAAAAGCAGGTACGATGTTTTATCACTGTCATGTCCAACCACACGTTCATGTCCAGATGGGGTTACAAGGTTTGTTTATTGTTGAGGAGAATAGGAAGAATAATCATTTGCAGACTATGAATATAGGTGCCGGAAAAGTTAGAGTTCCATCCAAAGCCTTAAGAGAATCTTTTGATAGTGAGTATGATATGCATTATCTCGATCTAGACAAAGAGCTTGGTGTTCGAATTCAGCAACACAATGATCCGAGGCTTATCACTAAGTCTATGCATAGAGATTATGATATTACGGATGCAAATGTAGATTACTTTACACTTAATGGACGTTCATTTCCTTTCACATTTAGAGAGTCCTTGGTAATTGCAAAAGCAAATAAAAAAGCAAAGTTACGAGTTGTGAATGGCGGCAGTAAGGGCATTGCTTTGCATACACATGGGCATAAGTTTACGGTCTTAGAAAGAGATGGAGTTCAAATAAACGAATCTAATCAAACTCCTCAGGATGTACTTTGGTTGCCCACATCACAACGTTATGATCTTGAATTATCATTCATTAATGATGGGCAACATGCATACGGACCAGGCATTTGGTTATTTCATGATCATCAAAATAAGGGTATTACAACAGATGGAATTGGCCCTGGTGGCAACATTAGTGCCATTGTTTATGAAGAATATTTAGATGAATTCGGTTGGCCTTTAACCCGAGGAGTTGATTACACGCAATATTTTAGTGTTGATTATTATAAAAAGCAGCTTCCCATTTGGGGGACTTATGCGCCATCGCTATTTTCAGAACCAGGCAGAGATATTGTCTTATTGATAAGAGTACTCTTATTTGCCCTCTTTTTTGGCGTATTTTTGGCTAATCTTAGGCTTATTTTCTCTAAAGAAAGAAACAGATGAATCCTTGTAAATTATTTGTAAGTATTTTGATTATTTTACCTGTTGCATTTGCTGTTGCTCAGAATAATGGGGATTCACACGACCATAGCATGACCCTCAAATATACTGGTATAGTTGCAAATGAGAATTATGATGTTCTGCCTAACGGTTGCGAAGAAATTTCTTCAGAAAGAGAAATTTCTGTTTATACGAACAAAAGATTTGCCAAAGATGTACCCGGAGCTATTTTTGGAATGAATCAATACGAATGGCATCTAGAGCCATGCAGTAGAGTAACAGTAACTTTGATTAATGAGGATGCAATACGTCATCAATGGATGATTCATGGGCTGCCCAAGTATTTATATCCGGCAGGAATGTTTCATATTGAAGCAATGGGAGGACAAAGTCAGTCCGGTACTTTCATAGCACCGAGTGAGAATCGAAACTATCTGGTCCACTGTGATATGGCTCAGCATATGGAGATGGGAATGCGCGGGCAAATTATCGTAGGCAAAGGGAGTGGTGACTTGTGGTCGATTACCGGAATTACTAATCACTTTTATCGTGCCTCCTATTTGCCTAAATATATAATCTATTTATTTATAATTGTGGCAGTAATGGGTTATTTATTGTATTCAAAACTTGTGCCGATTAATCGTAAAGGTTAGATTTGAGTTAATTTGGAATTAGTGATGATTGAAGATGATGCAAATAGAAAGTAAAAATACCAGAATCTTATTGAGCTTAACTGCGTTATTTATAATTATTTATTCGTTGCAGGCAGCCGCACCGCTCTTGATTCCTTTTTTATTGGCAATATTTCTTGCGTTGATTACTTTGAAGCCCATGTTCTGGTTGCAGAGCAAGAAGATTCCTGGAATTTTTTCGGCGTTGACCATTGTTGCCGTAATTATGCTCTTGCTTTTATTTATAGCCAGCATTTTGGGTACTTCGATAGTGGATTTTACTAATGCATTGCCATCTTATCAGGCAAGACTGGATCTTATTTTAGAAGTTCTTCTTGAATCGATCTCAAATTATATTTCTGGCGATCAGTCAAAGTTTGAATTAAATGAAATTATTGACCCAGGCTGGATAATGGGCTTAGCGGCGTCGCTATTAAATGCTTTAAGAGATGTATTGACCAATACTTTTCTTATTATGTTTACCATGATTTTCATTTTGCTGGAAGCTTCAAGCTTTGAAGTGAAGTTGTTGGCAGCATTTAATCGTAAAAGTGATTCCTTCGAAAGGCAAAAGATCTTTATTGGGAATTTGGGGCGTTATCTGGGGATTAAAACTTTGGTGAGTATTGCCACAGGAATTACTGTAGCACTAGTGACTTCTTGGATTGGTTTGGATTTTCCATTGCTGTGGGGGATGTTCGCCTTTTTGCTTAATTATGTTCCAACTATTGGTTCTATTATTGCTGCCGTACCCGCGATATTAATGGCTTTAATCCAGTTAGGCATTGGTGATGCAGTGACAACAGCAATCTCTTTCTTTGTTATCAATCTTTTGTTTGGTAGCTTTATTGAGCCAAAGTTACTTGGATATGGGGTAGGTTTGTCACCTTTGGTTGTATTTATTAGTTTGTTTTTTTGGGGCTGGATATTCGGTCCTGTTGGAATGATCCTTTCAGTTCCATTAACCATGGCTTTGAAGATGGCTCTTGAAAGCGATAAAGAAACTCGGTGGTTAGCTATTATTATTGGGTCAGAGGATGATGCGCTATACAAAATTCAAACTAAATAATCTTTTTCTTATCCAAGTAAATTCCGAGAATTGTTGATAGCCTTAACGACACGTTTTGCGTGATCAATGGTGTTGTATATGTGAGGCGTTAATCTGAGTCCGCCGGTTCCAGCCAAAATAATCCCAGCCTCTTGGAGGATATTGCTTAAGAGTTCCTTTCTATTCTTTTGGGGAGCCTCAAGAATAATAACATTACTTGTGAAGCTGGGGTGGTGAGATGAGACGAATTTAACGTCAATCTCAATGAGTGCGCTTCTTATATGATTGGCAATATCGGTGGCATGATCTTCAATTTTTTGAGGTGTAAGTGAAGCATGAAATTGAACTGTTTCTGATAACGCTGCCAGTGCCGCATCGTCTCTTTGACCGAAAGCTTCGAATTTTTTCGCACCCTCGGCGCTAGTGTCTTCCTTATTGCCCCATCCTATACTTACAATTCCGGGCCAAATTCTATTTACACTAGGCTCTCGAACAACAAGGAGTCCAATCTCTCTAGGACCCATATACCACTTATGCGCGCTTCCACTAAAGCTATCGCAACCCATTGCATGTAAGTCTGCGTTTATTATGCCCCATGTTTGGGCGCCATCTATATGGATATGAATATGGTTGTATTTTGTTTTTATTGCGGCGCAAATTTCTTTTGCGGGTAACTTGAAGCCAGTAATATTTGAGATATGGGTAAACGATATTACTTTGGTTTTATTGGTTATGTTCTTTAAGATTATATTTACTACATTCTCAATGTCATTTGTTTTGATCGGAATATTAAAATGTTTAACCACGCAATTACTGCGTTTAGCTCTCACTGACCATGAAACATTATTAGACGGATGATTTTGATTCCATAACAATATTTCATCTCCAGCTTCTAGCTCTATTCCTTGCGCCACAATATTGTTAGCTTCTGAAGTATTTCTAGTGATTGCTACTTCTGTAGAAGAAATATTGAGTTGTTTTGCAATGCCTGTTCTTGCTTTTTCCTTGATGGCCATGATGCGTGTTCTATTAGCTCCGCTCATATCAAAGTCTAAATCGTCATTGTAAGTGGCGATTGATTTACTGATAGCTTTTGGCATTGGGCATAAGTTTGCTGCATTCATGGGCACCTTGTTATCCGCAAACCCAAAAGCCTCTTCAGGGGAATAATTTGATATATCCGCAATAGCTTTTTTGTATCCAATAAGACTATTTGCAATAGGCGCAACACTAATTGCTTTTATAAAGCTCCGACGTTTGATATTCATTTAATTTCTCTTGATGGTGAAAGATAACTTTAATTGTATTTCAATCAATAAAACATAATATTCATACTCAGTCAAAACGAAAATATTATATTGTTATGAGTCTTATATATTGATAATTAGCTGCGGTATGTTGTTATTATTATAAATATTAAATTATATTGAACGGATTAATTTTGAGAAAAAAATGAAAATAATTAATAAATTTAAATTGGCATTGCTTACTCTAATCATCGTGTCATGCTCTTCTGAAGAAAAAGAGCAACCAGACGTAAATATTATTCTTACAAATGGACGCGTTTATACAATGCAATGGGACGAACCAGAGGTTGACGGTACATTATCAGATGAGGCGCCAAATGAAGAAGGATGGTCACCCGATGCCAGTGCCATTGTTATTGAGGGCAGCAGAATTGCTTATGTCGGAAGCACAACCGAAGCCCTTAAATACAAACAAGATGACACAAGGATTATTGATCTTGCGGGGGCAACTGTTTTACCAGGTTTGGTGGATTCTCATACACATGTTTTTGGTGTCGGCGCTTCTCTTGAGAGAATCAATTTGGTAGGTGTTGATACCGAAGAGGAG
>JAYZHY010000174.1:0-4710 GCA_036166115.1 Pseudomonadota bacterium
AGCGCATAGAGAGATAATGCAAGTGTTTCAAGGCCCAAATACATCACCAATAGGCTGTTAGCTGAAATCATGATGAAAATTCCCAATAGCCCAAAAAGACTCAATATAAAGAATTCACCTTTCATTAAATCGTTATTGATTAAATAATCTCGCGAGTAAATAAAACCAATTGTCACTGCTAATATTGAAGAAATTTTTAACACACCTGATAGAGGATCAGCAATATAACTGCCACTAAATATCAATATTGATGACTGCGTTGTGTTATTAAAAACAAAAACGCCAGTCACAATTAAGGCAACCACACTTAACCACAAAGTTACACTGCGGTTTTCATCTTTTAGAAAAAGATCTGTCACCAGAATAATGCATATCATGGTCAATAAAAAAATCTCACCGGATGCTAGTGTTAACTCAAACATATTCATAATTAACCTATCTCCGGGATCTTGGTATTTGAAATTTGCAACAATAGGTTATCAATACTTGTGGACATCATATCCACTATAGGTGCAGGCCATACGCCTACAATCAGAACCGATATAGCCAAAATGGATAACACCAAGAATTCCCGTTTACCAAGATCAGTTAGCTCTGCCACATTATTATTTGCCACTTCACCATAAAGGACTCTCTTTACCATCCAGAGAGTATAAGCCGCACCAAGTATCAGTGTGGTTGCAGCCAAAAAGCATACCAAATATTTGCTTTAAAACTAGCCAAAATAACCATAAATTCTCCCACAAAACCAGATGTGCCGGGTAATCCTGCATTAGACATTGAGAAAAAAACCATAAATGCGGCAAATATAGGCATGGTGTTGGCAACGCCGCCGTAATCTCCAATCTCTCGACTGTGGACGCGGTCATAAAGAACACCAACACAAAGGAACATGGCGCCAGAAATCAAACCATGCGAAACCATTTGTACCATACCTCCGGTTACGCCTAAAGCACCTTCTGCTGTATACGCGAAAGACCACACGATAAAGAATCCAAGTGTGACGAAACCCATATGCGCAATAGATGAATATGCGATCAACTTCTTCATGTCTTTTTGCATCAGTGCAACAAAACCAATATAAGTCACCGCAATTAACGATAAGACAATCATCATAAAGGAGAAATAGTTACTTGCATCGGGTGTAATGGGCATGGATAAGCGTATAAAACCATATCCTCCCATTTTTAACATTATTGCCGCTAAGATTACCGATCCACCTGTAGGGGCTTCCACATGAGCATCTGGTAACCATGTATGCACAGGCCACATTGGAACCTTCACGGCAAATGCCAATAAGAAAGCAATAAAAATAAGTTTTTGCTCAAGCATGGTTAAAGGGGTATCCATAAAATAAAGAAGATCAAAGACACCCGTTACATTTTGCAGGTATATAAATGAAACCAGCATCAAAACTGAACCCAGAAATGTGTATAAGAAAAATTTAATTGTTGCATAAATCCTTCTTTCGCCGCCCCAAATTCCAATGATTAAAAACATTGGCACTAACATTGCTTCCCAAAAAACATAGAAAAGAATTGCATCAAGTGCACTAAATACTCCAATCATTAACCCTTCCAAAATAAGAAATGCTGCAAAATACTGAGAGGGTCGTAGTGCAATTGAACGCCAACTACTGATTATAACAATAGGCGTAATAAAAGCGGTCAACAGAATTAACGGCGCAGATAGGCCGTCAACACCTAAACTGTATTCAATGCCAAAAGATTGGATCCATGAAACTCTTTCAATAAACTGCATTATTGAGAGTGTTTGATCAAAATTAAAATACAGATTAATACCTAAAAGCAATGTGGTTACAGTCACTCCAAGAGCGATAAATCGGACATATTCATCACGTTTATTGTTTTTATCTCCAATGCACAATAATGCAACTCCGCCTATTATCGGTAACCAAATCATGAGACTTAAAATTGAGTTAATCACCATCAAAAAGCCCATAAAAACCAAGTTAGAACAGTTACTAACCCAATTATCATCACGAAGGCATAATGATAAAGATAGCCTGTTTGAATATTTCGCACCAAAAATGCCAAAGAACGAATAGTCTTTGCCGTTCCATTCACAAGGGCACCATCAATTAATTTTTCATCGCCCTGCTTCCATAAAAATCGCCCGATAGATTTTCCGGTACCCGGGAGTACATTCATCCACAATTTGTCAAAATAATATTTTTGTTCAAGAAATTTAAATAAACTATTGAATTTAATCATAATCTTATAGGGTAATTCTGGTTGATGGATGTATAAAAACCACGCCAAGACAAACCCCAATAAAGCCAAATAGAAAGCCAAACTGGCTGAAAACGAGTGAATTAAAAAATCCCAGCTGCCGTGAAAATCTTTTGCCATATTGAGCAATACATTGTGTTCAGGCAATACTTGAATAGCACCTTTGAAATAACCGCCAAATAAAATTGGCTCAATGGTTAGCCACCCAATTACTACTGAAGGTATCGCTAATAATACAAGCGGCGCAGTTACAACCGTTGGCGTTTCATGTAAATGCTGTTTTATTTTTTTGTCCATTTTTTCTTTGCCATGAAAGACTAGAAAAAACATCCTGAAGGAATATAAAGCAGTTACAAAAACACCTAATAAAACGCTCATATAAGCAACCCAATACACAGCACCTTGACCTATCCAATGAGAGTATTTTACCGCTTCAATTAAAGCGTCTTTTGAAAAGAATCCAGCGCTACCAGGAAACCCTACTAAAGCCAAAGTACCAATCAATGAAGTGATGTAAGTGATGGGCATATACTTTTTTAATCCACCCATTTTTCGAATATCTTGCTCATGGTGCATGGCAATAATAACTGAGCCTGCAGCTAAGAATAAAAGCGCCTTAAAAAACGCATGCGTCATCAAATGAAATATAGCGGCACCGTAAGCCGAAACCCCTAATGCAACAGTCATATAACCTAATTGGGATAAGGTTGAATAGGCAACAACTCTTTTTATATCGTTCTGAACGATACCTAAAATACCCATAAAAAATGCTGTTACTGCACCAATTACCACGATAAAGGCTAACGCAACTTCAGATAGCTCAAATAATGGTGACATTCTGGCGACCATGAAAATGCCAGCAGTCACCATTGTTGCAGCGTGAATTAAAGCAGATATAGGTGTCGGACCTTCCATTGAATCTGGAAGCCAGACATGCAATGGAGCTTGAGCAGATTTCCCCATAGCACCAATAAATAGCAAAATGCAAATGACAGTCATGGCGTTCCATGAAACCCCATCGATAATGCGTATATCTTGAGTTGCTATAACTTCTGCTTTATTGAAAACTTCATAATAATCAAGCGTATTGGTAAACATAACCAACCCGGCAATTCCTAACAAGAAGCCAAAATCTCCCACCCTATTCACTAAAAATGCTTTTAAATTTGCTACAACTGCAGTTTCACGTTTAAACCAAAAACCAATTAATAAATAAGAAACAAGGCCTACCGCCTCCCAACCGAAAAATAACTGCAAAAAGTTATTAGACATAACCAGCATAAGCATTGAGAATGTAAAAAGAGAGATAAAGCTAAAGAAGCGCTGGTAACCTGGATCTTCCTGCATATACCCAATCGTATAAATATGCACCATAAGGGAAACGAATGTGACCACAACCATCATCAGTAATGACAAACGATCAATAAGAAATCCAATTTCCATACTTAAATTACCGCTCAACGCCCAGGTATAAAGACCGTAATTTTCTGCCTGAAAAGTACCTGTAAACGATTGAACTAATAAGTAAGTTGAAAGCAAAAAAGAAACTCCGACAGCGCTGATCGTTACTTGATGAGCGCCCTTCTTACCTATTAATGAACCAAAAAATCCAGCTATAATTGCTGCCAACAAAGGTAATAGAACTATCGAAAGGTGAAGGTTGGTAGAGCTCATTGGTCAACCCTTCATCTTGTTCAATTCGCTAACATTGATTGAATTTTTATTACGAAACAAGACCACTAATATCGCCAGGCCAATAGCCGCTTCTGCAGCTGCCACGGTGAGAATAAAGAACACAAACACTTGACCGGTTTCATCGCCCAGATAACGAGAAAATGCAATAAAATTAAAATTGACTGCCAGTAACATCAATTCTATGCACATCAATAACAATATTAAATTTCTACGGTTAATGAATATCCCTGCAATTGCCAAAGTAAAGAGAACTGCAGAAATAATTAAGTAATGATTTAAGCCGATTGTCATAATCATTATGATTCCGAGTCCATTTTTACTATTCTTACTCTATCCTTAGGATTCACTGCGACTTGTTTGGCGATGTCCTGAGTCTTTATTCCGGGCCGCTTTCTCATTGTTAAAGTTATTGCCGCCACAATTGCCAGTAATAAAATCACTGAAGCAATTTCAAAAGCATACACATGTTCTGTATAAAGCACTGATCCTAATGCTTCGGTATTGCTGTAATTCTCTGGATTCACAGTAAAGTCTTGAAATAACAATTTTCGATCACTGCGCAATCCGATTACTTGGATTAATTCAACAATCATCACACCCGCTAACAACAATCCCAGTGGAGTATATCGAGACACACTGCTGCGTGCTTTCTCAACATTTATATCAAGCATCATGACCACAAAAAGAAATAAAACCATAACAGCGCCGACATAAACGAGTACCAGAACAATCGCTAAGAATTCAGCTTCTGCAAGCAACCAAA
>JAYZHY010000175.1:0-3399 GCA_036166115.1 Pseudomonadota bacterium
ACGGTCGGGAATATTCATTACATCAGTGAGGTGATTGATCTTTGCGGTGGCGTCAATATTTTTAGAGATTTATCACTACTTGCACCATCTGTATCAATAGAATCAGTAATTTCAAGAGATCCAGAAATTATCTTGACCAGTTCAGAGAAATTGGATCAGAATAAATTTGAACAATGGAACAGATGGCCTCATATTACAGCCAAAAAATTAGATAATTTGTTTTACATTAATGCGGATCAATTAGAGAGGCCTACAACGAGGATATTAAGGGCGACCGAAGAAATATGTAAAATATTAGCTCAGGGTAGAGTTAATCGATCTAGTGCGATGGAGAAGTAAATCTTATTTTTTCTCGGGGTTGCGATTCCACAATACTTCCTTACCATTTTCATCGCGAGCCATAATTCTTGCGAAAACAAAAAGTAGATCCGAAAGTCGATTTAGGTATTGCAATATCTCATCTCTAACAACTTCTGTTTTTCTTAGAGTTAACACTCGTCTTTCCGCGCGCCGCACGATTGTTCTAGCAAGATGACATGCGGCGGCAGCTTTACCACCTCCAGGAAGGATAAATTCTTTTAATGGCGGTAAGTTTTTATTGAATTCATCTAATTCTTTTTCTAGTTTTTTTATAAAATCTTTGTCAATGGTTTTGTGGTTTGGTATACAGAGCTCACTTCCTATTTCAAATAGATCGTGCTGTATATTTATTAGGCAGTCTCTTAATCCCTTTTTTTGGATGGAATTTGAGAGGATGACCCCAATTGCACTGTTGGCCTCATCAATTGTCCCATATGCTTCAACGCGAGATGCATCTTTGTAAACTCGTTCTCCATCACCCAATCCGGTTGTGCCATCATCACCAGTTTTGGTATAGATTTTACTTAATCTTTTCCCCATAATTATTTTTTATTGCCAATTATGTGTGATATCAAAAAATACACTTCGACCTTGCATCTTGTAATTTTCGGCTGTTTCATATTTTTTATTTAATAAATTTTCTATTTGTGCATTTATAGTTGTATTTTGACTGATTGTAAATTGCCCTGTTAAGTTTACTATGGCATAACCTGGCAGTATAACGCCAAAGTCTTTACGTTTTTCACTTGCTAGAATTGATAGTCCTAAGCGATGTTGGTTAAGTTCTCGTGCAATATTAATTGTAATACTTTGTTTGGGTCGCCTTAGGAGATCTTTTTTATCAATATCATTCTTTGCTCTTTGATTGATGTAGTCGGCTCGAATTGAATATTTCTCATGATTCAATTTGTAGCCAATTTGCATACCTCGCATAGATGCTTTTCCAATATTTAGCATTTTGTCGGAATAGTAATCGTATTCAATTAGGTTGTTGATCTTGGTGTTGAATAGCTCTAGTCGATATGAGGTATTACTATCGATTCTGTATTCAACATTCAGTTGAATATCATCGGATGTCTCAGGAAGTAAATGAATATTTCCTCCGTAACCATAACGATCTGTTGCATCAGGAGCTCTATAAGCATGACCTGTCGAGCCATTGATAGCAATACGATCATTTATATCGAATCCGTATTCAGCATTCCATAACATTTCATTACCAAAAGTTACATGATCAATATAGCGAGCTGCTATAAATACACGGTGCTTTCCTTCGCTTATACTGTCCTGCAGAAAAATGGCATTTGATCTGGTATCTTCATTAAAACCAGAGCCCCACGCATAACTGGATGCTTCTTCATCGCTTACATACAATCCAGCAATAATATTGTGATATTCAGTATTGTAGGTAACTTGTCCATCAAACACATTTCGTTTTGAATAAACATAATCCGTTGATTGGTTCTGTTTTATATCATCTTTGATAGAACTGATAAGTATTTTACTATTAATTTGGCTATCTGAATTGCTGTTGAATTCGATCGCTAAACTTTCATTTATAAAATCTTGATCAAGTGGCGACAACATGAAATCAAGATATTCGATTTTACCATTGGTTCGAAAGTGTCTTAGAGTTAGTTCATTGTTTTGAATGTTTCTTTTGATGTAGAAGTTTGTGGTCAAATTCTCATAACCCCTTTTAATATCACTGTCTGATCGAATCTGATAGCCATCTGTTTTGTTCGAATTAACTGTTACACCAAACTCGGTTATTTTGTTGTTATATCCCATCTCAAAAAGGGTAGTTTTATTGTTATAAGAGCCAAAGCCAACACTGGTATTAATGAAATCTGAATTTATTTTTTTTGTAATAATATTAATAACACCGCCAATAGCATCGGTACCATAAAGCGCTGATCTTGCTCCTTTTACAATTTCAATTCGTTCGATTATCTTCGGATTGATGTTTTGGAATGCTGCACCACCGATGGTGCCTGGATTGATCCGCACTCCATCCACAAGAACTAAAGTATGGTTACTTTCAGTTCCACGAAGAAATAAAGAGGTAGCTTGCCCTGGTCCGCCATTTCGACCTATATCCAAGCCTGCTTCAAAGCGTAGAATTTGTGATAGATCTTTGGCTAATGATAGTTCTATTTGTTCGCGATCAATAATGGTGACGGGTACTGTTGCATTTTTTGTAGGAATACTAGAACGTGTTGCGGTCACAATGATTGTTTCGATGCTTTCGGCAATTGCTGAAATTGGTGCAATTATTGCTAGCGCTATTACAACAAGAAATCTTTTTAATATTTTCACATCATAACTCCCTTTGCATGCTTCCCCGCATACTATGAAATAATTAACGCTTATTTAAAGGAGTTTAGCCTATGATTGATTTGATGTTTGTGTCCATCAAATATTCAGACACCCTCCGCGTCATTTCTTATAGTATTTAGCCGGTCTCCGGGCTTACGAGTGGAAACATCCGCTTCTTAACGCCTTCCCACGAATTTATTATGTTGGCCATAATTTTCGCAGTGGCTCTCTCACACGAGAGGGGTTAAGAGTTAACTCGATCACCGTTGCGGGGGCAGCTTCAGAATTTATTTAAAACAATCACTGAATTCCCGTTAATCTAGAAAAATGCCTTTCCAGATTTACTAAACACTTCGCAACTTTATGATTGATTTTATAGATTGTCAACCGACTTTTTCTCTTGTATGCAATGGCGATAGTTGTATAATTTTCGTGAGGTTTTACTTTGAATATTGAGATAACAGAAAATTTTTCTAAAGAGTTGAGAGTAGCTATTGAGGCAGCTCAGTCAGCCTCAAGAATTATAAACAAACATTATTCTGGTGGTTTTAAGGTGACTGTCAAAGAAGATCAGACTCCGGTTACTGAAGTCGACGTTAAGGCTGAGAATATAATAAAGAATATTATCCTTGAGAACTTTCCGGCGCATGGTTTTTACGGAGAAGAAACTCCCCAAGAAAATACAGAAGCAGATTTTTTATGGTTAGTTGACCCTATTGA
>JAYZHY010000176.1:0-2621 GCA_036166115.1 Pseudomonadota bacterium
TCAACTTTGTACCCAATCTTAATTGAGATTCAATGTAGGGAAACATGCTCTGAATTAGCTCTTCGCGAGAAACTCTCATCTGATGGCTATTGTTGCATAAGCCTCTCATTTCAAACAAAAACCATGGCTGATGATAGGCGTGTCGACCAATCATTATGCCATCAAGAACCTTCAAATGACTCTGGCAATCTTTTAAATTATTTATCCCACCATTTATAATTATCCTGAGATTCTCATAATCGGCTTTTAATTGATAAACTCGTTCGTAATTCAGAGGTGGTATTGAGCGGTTATCTTTAGGGCTCAACCCAGACAAAATAGCTTTCCTCGCATGAATAATGAACGTATTACAGCCAGCGGTACTGACAGTTTCTATAAAATTACATAAAAAATCATAATGATCGAAATCATCTATCCCGATTCTGGTTTTGACAGTTACCGGCACCTTAACTGAACTTATGATTGAATCCACGCACTCTGCAACCAAGTGAGGCTGCGCCATCAAACAAGCGCCAAATGAGCCGCTTTGAACACGGTTACTTGGACAACCGACATTAATATTAATTTCATCATAACCTTGATTAGCGCCCATAATTGCAGCATCTTTCATTTTTTTTGGATCATTGCCTCCAAGCTGAAGCACAACAGGATGTTCTGACGGATGAAATTTTAGTAAATGTTCTGCTTTACCATATATAAGCGCATCAGCAACAACCATTTCAGTGTAAAGACGAATATCAGGATTCAAAAGTCGCATAAAATAACGACAATGAACATCTGTCCAATGCATCATTGGTGCAACAGAGATATATTTTTCTGATTTCATATGTCAAATTATACCAAAAATAACATTACGATCTGAGAAAGTATTTCTTTCTCTTTGTCTTTTTATTACCAATTAATAAAACAAAATGCTATATATAAAGCATGATTAGGCCAATTTTATTCTTAATAATATTATTCTTTCCATTTGTGATTATTGCATTGCACAAGAATTATCAAAATAAAAAAAATCCTAAAAATAATGAAAAATGGAATTATTTGTATACTTTATTTTTATGTTTGTATGTATTATTTATTTTATATACCGCAGAAGTCTTCTAATGCCATAGTATATTCAGATAATTCATTAATAATCTTTAAAATACAATGAGAAAGTCATCATGAAAAAACATTTCACAAAATTCTCCGAATTTTATCCATATTACATTGAAGAACATAAAAATAAACACACCAAACTCTTCCACTTTATTGGCTCATGCCTATTTATTTATTTCTTCTTAAATTTTTTAATAACTTTTGAGGTTAATAACCTTGTATTTGCTATAGTTTCAGCTTATGGATTAGCTTGGATCAGCCATTTTTTTATAGAAAAGAATAAACCAGCAACTTTTGATTATCCTGTTTATAGCTTTATGGGGGACTGTGTGATGTTTACTGAAATAATTCAAGGTAAACATAAAATTCTCTAACAAAAATAAATTATGTTAATTTAAGGTAACTTGAATTAGAATAAACTTACGCCGATTTGATCAGCTTGCGGGCGTTTAATAAATACAGCTAAATAGAAATAAACCTGTTTAGCTTTGGCTTGCGGGTTTTTTTTGGTTATTTTTTAGGTATATAAAGGAAGAGATTTTGTCAGATCAGAGTAAAATTAATAAATTAATTAGAGAGAACGGTTATTTGATTGCTGATGGCGCCACAGGAACAAATCTTTTTGCGATGGGTCTTGAGTCTGGTTACCCGCCAGAGTTATGGAATTTAGAAAAACCTGAAAATGTAGCAAAAAATCATAAAAGTTTTATTGATGCTGGATCAGATATAATTCTTACCAATTCTTTTGGAGCAAATAAATTTAGATTAAAACTTCATAACGCTCAAGATGAGACATATATTATCAATTGCAGTGCAGCTGAAATTGCAAATAATGTGGCAAAAAAATCTAATAGAGAAATAATAATTGCAGGATCGATAGGCCCATCAGGAGAATTAATTGCTCCTCTTGGCGATTTATCAGAGGAGGATGCCATTAACGGATTTTCCGAACAAATTAAAGGTCTCGTAGATGGTGGTGTAGATTTATTATGGATTGAAACTATGTCTGCAGAAGAAGAGCTAAACTGTGCTATCAAAGCAGGTAAACAATTCGACATTCCCATAATTTGTACTTATAGCTTTGATACGCATGGGAAATCTATGATGGGCTTGGAACCAAAAGATTTAACCAGGGTTGCTGAAAGTTATTATCCCGCAGTCATCGGTTACGGTGCAAACTGTGGAATAGGTGCAGCAGAACTTATTGGAACAATGATTTGCCTTGAGAAAGAAAGAAAGAATAAATCAATGTTTTTGGTGGCTAAGAGCAACTGTGGCATCCCAGAATTTATTGATGGAGATATTAAATATACCGGAACACCAGAATTAATGGCCAAATATGCTGGTTTAGCTAAGGCCATCGGTGTTGATATTATTGGTGGTTGCTGTGGAACCAAGGCTGAACATATCGAAGCCATGAGCAATATACTAATGAATAATTTTAACCCAAGAATTAATACAGGATTAATTACCAAGGAATTAGGTGATATGTCCAAAGGTAATACTTCTCTAATTGAAAAATA
>JAYZHY010000177.1:0-2617 GCA_036166115.1 Pseudomonadota bacterium
CATCGATAATTTCATATTCTGCACCTTCGACATCAATTTTCATTATACTTATAAACGGATGGCCCAGTTTCGTCATTATAGATGGTATTGAATACACAGGTACCTCAATGATATCTTCTGCTAACGATTCCGATGGTGCCTCAGTCCACATTACTTCCGACTTTTGTCCTCTTTTGTTAGTTCTTTTAATCATTCTCAAGCTACCATCTCTTCCTGACACCGCCCATGGATGAAATTGAAACCCTGAAGGAGTATTTTGGGATGAAACCCAGTTAACCGAATAAGGTGTCGGATCAAATGCATGCACTTCACATCCGTGGTGTTTAATAACTCCAATATCAAATTCAATTGAATCTCCAACACCAAGTGAATAGATCACCGATTGTTGATTGATATACTTTGGACAAAATTCCCATTCCCCAAGGACAATTGTATCAATACTGAGATCCTTGCTAAGCCATAACTCTCTTCCAACCAACCTTTTAAGGAATAACTTTATCGTCCAAAAAAATGGAAGTTTTTTAAGATTTATTGGCAGTCTCATATAATTACTCTTAAAAGTAACCAAAAATTAAGTTTTGCTTCTTTTTTCTCTAAACCCTAGCTTCTGTCATAGTAAATAACAACTCATTTGGATTGGAACCCTTTCTTAAATTATCTTCAATCCATTTTTTCCATTCTTTTGAGATATTCTTTTCCATATCAGAATCCTTTTAATCTAATGGCTTAGATCCTTTCTTTACAAAAAAATAATTTCGATGTTCAACACCCGGTCTGCAATATTCATAATCAGCATATTTTGCATAATGTATGTATTGACCTCTCCCTCTACGAAAAATATTTGCATGATCCTTTGGTTCAACATGATAGAAGAATCCAGTGTAACCTAACTCAGATAAGAAAGAGAAAAGATCGCCCTTCTCTTCCTCTGAACGATGACATTCAATTAACAATGTAGGCATGTATCTCTTTAATGTCACTTCAGCACCATAAAATACATTGGCTTCATGCCCCTCTACATCACATTTTATAAAACTGATCGACTCTTCATTTCTTGATTCAAAGAAATCATCCAAGGTGATTACTGGCACCTCCAAAGAATCGATATCTTTATCATTACCATAAAAATCAAAGCTTGCTGAACCTGAGCCAACACTCTCTCTCTTTAATACCATTACCCCGGATTCAGAAGAGAGTGCCTTGTTAACGATTTCCAGATTGGTCAATGAGAAACTTTCTTTTACTGCGTGCAAATACTCCTTTAATTCTGGTTGGGCTTCAAATGCAATGACTTTTCCATTTATTCCAGCTGAGTGAGACATATAAATGGAATAGATTCCTCTATTAGCTCCTATATCCAGCATTGTCGTATTTGCTGGAACCAAGCTCCTAACATACCTTATTGATGCTACTTCTGATTTAAATCGATATCGCCAGCAGCGGAAAATCATGCGATATTTCTCTAACAAATTCATACTTAACGCTCATTTAAGATGGTTTATTATTTTGTAGATAATACATGAACAAACTCTTAAGAAGAGGCTTTTTTTGTAATCTCATTGATTGCATGATACGCAGATAGAATCGCTCCTTCTTGCCAGCCCTTAAGAATGCTTAAATGCTCGCCAGCAAAAAAAATATTGTCATCAGGTGTCAATAAGACAGATGCATTTGATATTCCATAAGCGCCTAATTGATAGGGAATATTCTTCCATGAAACACTGATGCCTCTTGTAACCTCATTCTGATATTCTGTATGCAAATTATTACCCTGCTGAACCGCCGAATCGATTCTCTGTTGTGGTGATTGAGCGGCAAATGCACTGCTAGCAGCAGCGCCCCATATGTAAGCACCAACAATAATTCCATTAGTAGTTCCCAGTGCATTGCTTGGGTACCATATTTGTGTAATATCTTGATTGGTCCATGAGATACCGCCATAAATATTGTGATCTTGTTCCCAAAAACGTCGTGACTGAAATGCGAGCTTACCTGCAGATGAATATTGAAAATCATTAATTTCTTGTTGATGGCTTACGGAAAAATCATTTGGAATATCTTTTAACACACTGGATGGTATTGTACACACACAATAATCTGCGGTAACTTCGAGTGTGGTCCCATTTTTCTCATAAATGATTTTCGCTCCATCGGTTAATTTGCGTATTTGTTTTACCACTGCTGAATAATTGATATAGGATGAGACTTTAACTTCAAAGGCATTTGCTATCTTATCCATTCCCCCTTGAGGTTGAAGCATAGCGGGTTGCTGGTTAATTCCATGTGAAAAAGAAAGTCTTGCTGAGAGGAAACTTTCCGCTACAACATCTTGCAGTGTTTTTGGGTTTATCTGGATATCCCTGTCTCTGCTTCCGACATTTTCTTGACCCGAAAACCCTGCCCTAGAACTGCCCTGATAAAGATAACTGTCATCCAAATCACCAATCCCTTTTAACATTGTTAAAACATTAGTTTTATCGTTACTGGTTAGCGTCTGATCCAGAGCATTTTGATTGACGGCCAATGCCAACAAGCTTGAGATATGACCTCTTATGTCCGATAAAACAGTCTTGGCTATCTGGGGTTGACCCCCAAATAAGGTTGTTGAGTGCAAGAG
>JAYZHY010000178.1:0-5499 GCA_036166115.1 Pseudomonadota bacterium
ATTATCCTATTTATCCAAATACAGCCTATTCAATTGAGCTTTATGCTGAAACCGATATACCAAGCTGGGGGAAACCGGTAAGAATAAAACTCGAAGAAGATGCCATGTATGATGGTGTCAATGTTTATTATATCGATGGCAGGCAAAAAGAAATCTTTTTGATACCTCGCAAACCACCTAACCAATAATATTTTATGTCGATTTTTAAAAAAGGAGACACAATGGATTCATTTAACGTCACTAAAAACAACAAATTATCATTTACTCGCCGAGGTTTTCTAGGGGCAAGTGCCAGTATTGGTTCTCTAGTTTTATCAGGAAAATCAAGTTTAGCTGAAACAATTCCGTCAGCATACAGGCCACTAAGTGTTGAAGAATTGCATGGTTGGGGTGAAGAGCCTGGTATTGCGGGTATTGGAAATAATGAAAACCCATTTGGACCATCTCCCAGAGCATTGAGAGCCATTAACAACTCTGTAATGGATATTAATCGATATGATTTTGGCGCTTATACAAAACTAGAGATAGCCATTGGGGAGCACCTTGGTTTAGAGAGAGAAGCACCACCATCCGCTGGCGGTCGAGGCCTTTTTAGAAACAGCGGTTATCCAATTTATGTGGAAGGAGGCTCAAGCTTTATTCTAAATCAGATTACCGCGATTTATGGAGTAAAAGATGGCGTTGGAGAGATTATTGAAATCGATCCAGGGTACGCTGGTGTTAGTCGGGCAGCATTAGGACTTCGTTCACGTTTTGGTATGGAAATAACAGTTAAAAGAGTTCCTACAACCCATGAATTTAAACACGACCTTAATGGGATGTTAAATGCAGTTTCTGACAATACAACACTAATTGTAATAACCAATCCTAATAATCCGACAGGTACAATCTTGTCTTATCAGGAGATCAAAGAATTTATAAACAATGTTCCTGAAAATGTCACGATCCTTATTGATGAAGCCTACATTCATTTTGTTAGAGAGCAGAATTATCGTTCTGCAATAGAAATCACCCAAGAACATAAGAACGTGATCGTCACAAGAACATTTTCTAAGATGTATGGCATGGCAGGATTGCGTGTTGGTTTTGCTGTTGGACATCAATCTGTAATATCAGAATTGCGTGCAGCTGGTAATAGCTGGGGAATGGGTAACATCAATTGCTATGCAGCGAAGGCTTCCTTAGAAGATACATCATTTGTTCGTCAAGTTAAAAGATTGACAAACAATTCCAAAGATTATTTTTACCAAGAAGTTAAAAAACTAGGGTTAAGCTATGTGCCCAGTCATTCTAGTTTTGTATTGGTTAATGTAGGGCAAGATGGACGAGTTCTACAACAAAAGTTGGCTGCAAAAAATATACAAGTAAGAGTTTACGATAATGCGGCGATTAAGAATTACATCCGTTTCTCGGTAGGTACACTTGACGAAATGCAGGCTACTGTTAGTGTATTAAAAGATGAGATAAAAATTTAAGATTATTGGTATGATAAATAACAAGTAATTGTGTATAGAATTAAGGAGATATTTATGTTTGTCAGTTTAATGAAAAAAATAACCTTCTCTGTTTTCTTGGCGATAGGATTGTCTTCACTGGTTCTTGCTCAAGATCATCCTTGGCGTGCAGTTGAGGGTTGGGCAAAAATGCCAGGTGAGCGAGAATGGGGCGCTACCAGTGCCGTTTACCCAGGAAAAGATGGCACAATGTGGGTGGGTGAGCGTTGTGGTAAGAATAGTTGTGTTGGCTCAAAGGATGACCCCATCTTGCAATTTGATAAGGATGGTAACTTAATAAAGAGTTTTGGTGCGGGACTTATTGATTGGCCACACGGCATTCATGTCGATGCGGACAACAATATATGGGTTACTGATGCGGCATGTCCAGGATGCAGTCAGGCTGACAGAAATCAAGGTAAGTTAGGTCATCAGGTTATCAAGTTTAATTCAGAGGGTAACGTATTGATGACTCTTGGAGAGACCGGTTATTCGGGTGATGGAGAGTATGAATTTAATATGCCTTCTGATGTCTTGGTGGCACCAAACGGGGATATCTTTGTTGCTGACGGTCACGGAGCCTCAGGAAATAATCGTATTGTAAAATATGATAAAGATGGCAAATTCATTAAAACGTGGGGCGTTACTGGCGCTGAAAAAGGTGAATTTCGAGATCCGCATGCATTGGCGATGGACTCTACAGGAAAACTATATGTGGGAGATCGTGGAAACAGCCGCATCCAAATATTTGACCAAGAAGGTAATTGGATAGCAACTTGGACACAATTCGGTCGACCAAGCGGTCTTTTTATTGACAAAAACGATGTTCTCTTTGCGGCTGACTCAGAATCACATGTGCCATGGTCAGGCAATTGGGGCTGGAAAAGAGGGATAAGAATAGGCAGCACCAAAGATGCTTGGGTAGTATTCTTTATTCCCGATCCAGGTCAACCAGATTTAAATGGAAGTACAACAGCAGCTGAAGGTGTTGCTGTAGATGATGAAGGCAATATTTATGGAGCTGAAGTAGGGCCGCAACAATTGGTCAAATATGAGCATATTGGTTGGAGACCATAAGCAAAATAAGAACAATCAATCTAAAAAAAACCGGTCTAAAGACCGGTTTTTTGTTCTCTTTTTAGAATCTTGAGGAGGTTATCCAGAGATTTGAGCGTGCCCAACTTTTTTCAAGATCATCATTGACGGCTGGGTCATTAATATTTTGCGCCATCAGTGCTTCTTTGAGGCCATATAACGACCAACCATTATGTGGATGATCCGCCAACTCCTCACGGTAAGTTTTTTCGGCTCCCTGGTAATCACCTGCATGTAAAAGAGCTGCCCCCAGCCAATGTCTCGCTGCAAAGGGAAGGGGTTCTGGTTCGCTAAATGCTAAAGCATCTTCCATTTGCACGGATTTTTCAAAGTAGCGAATGGCTTCATCAGTATCACCTTCAGTAAGTGCAATTTCACCAGCAAGTATAAGTGCAACAATTTCAGTCAGATTCTTTTTTGAGTCACCTCTGAATGAGCCGCTCATGGTTTCGTGACTATTCAGTACTTTCGCATGTGCGTCTTTGGCGGCTTGAATATTTCCAGTTTTTAATTGTGCGTAACCTTTAGCAAAAGTCCAAACTGCTGCTGAGTAGGCATCCTCAGGCTTGTTATCATTGGTTAAGACATCATCAAATCGACCGAAACGAATCTGCGTTAACACTTCATAAGGAGACATATCGGTTATTTTTCTGTAATCCCTGCCTGCCTGCATAGCAACTGATCCTTGGCCATCATATGAAGCGGCATAAAGTAACATATGGATATTGTGAGAATCGCCATAGGAGAAACCTTTATTCATTTTTGCTCGCTGATCAGATTGTTGTGCTTTGGTATTAGCGATAACTGCCTTATCCCACCTTCCAATCTCATTGTAGGTATGTGAAGGCATATGTTGAATGTGACTTGCCACCGGAACCGCGTCACTTAAATGATCTGCACATGCTTCAGCCCTTCCTGGTTCTGTGGTTGATTCAGTAGCGTGAATGTATAAATGACAGGCACCCGGATGCGTTATATCTTCATCCAAGACCCCAGTTAATACATTATGCAAATGAATTAACGAAGACGAATTAAGGTCGCGATAACCACGCCTTTCTTCCAACATAAATAATGACACAGCGTAAACAGTAGCTATTTGATGATTATCAGGGTATTTCTTATAGACTTCAGCCATGGCATCAGCAAATGCTCGGTATGTTGGCTGACGTGCTTGTTTGTCCCTGCTTATTTCTGTTGTCCAGTTTTCAGGATAACGAACCACTGTTGCTTGAATTAGATCTTGTTCCATTTGAGAGGTATTGCCTTCAGCTAGTTCGGCAGCGATTAGAATCGCTTTTCGACCGTGTACTCCTTTTTAAGTATTCATATGAGCAATAAGGAAAGAACCTAAAGCAAATGCTTCACCCCAATAACAAATCGCGCAATTTGGATCAATTCTTCTTGCCTCGGCCATTGATCTAGCCGCTTCATTTACGTTGTATGCCCACCTTAGCTGCATGCCTTGATTGAAGTAATTCTGAGCCATGGGTTCACTTGTGGTAACTTCCCATGTGTAATTCCCAAGTGCCTCAGGTATATAATCAATCGGTTTCTCTTGATCGTTATTCATCATCATGGCCATACCATGGGTTGTTCCTGCTCCACTCGATTGAGAAGCCGAAGTATCTTGTTGATTATTTTTCCTTGGCATTAATTTTGCAGCTCCAGATGCAACGGAACTGCCGAAAGCTGATAATTTCTCTTGAGTACTTGCACATGCAGATAAGACAAAGATCATTAAAGTGATTGAGATAATATTTTTCATGTTTGCGCCTATATTATTTTTAGTGTTTGATGCTGATTTTTCTTCTAAAACTTGCGCTTAAGACTAATATGCATTCTCCTTATATTCAAGATTCTTTTGAGATCTTAACAAATATTTAAATTTAACTAATGATGTTAATATTCTAATAAAGGGAACTAATTTTAAAGGGTGTTTTAGTGATGCAAGAGCAAGCTAGTAAGAAGTTAACTGGAGGAGTTTTGGGCGGAATGGGTCCTTTAGCAACCGTTGATTTTATGTCAAAAGTAATTGCTCTTTGTCCAATCAAAAATGAGGAAGATCACGTTCGCTTAATTGTTGATCAGAATCCACACATACCGAGTAGACAAATTATGTCATTAGATCATTCATCAAAGATTGCCGCCATGTTGACTGAAAGCGCAAGGACACTTGAAAAGACTGGCGTTGATTTTATAGTTATGCCTTGTAATACAGCCCATATGTTTGCGGACAATATAAGCAATGCAATAAATATCCCTTTTTTTCATATTGTTGATGAAACCATCAATGAAATATCAAAATATCACACTCAAGCAAAAAGCATCGGTATATTGGCTACTTCAGCTTGCCTTGATTCTGGGATTTATCAGGAAGGATTAATTGCTGCAAAAAAAGATTTTATTGTGCCCGATCCATTTAATCAGGATGAGTGTATGAGAATTATTTTTTCAATAAAGGACGGAGCATCTATTAAAGATATGCAACAAGAGATGCTTGATGTTGCAGAACATTTGATTAAGAGGGGTGCCGAGATTATTATTGCCGGTTGTACCGAGATTCCTCTAATTCTGAAGCGAGAGGATATAGAAGTGCCTTTAATTTCATCTACAGAGGTTTTGGCATTAAAGACTGTAGAGTATGCGAATGGGGTAGACATAGAGAGAATAAATTAATTAACTAAGGAATAATTTATGTTGTTGTCCAGATTTCCAAGAATATCTTTAGCCCACTTACCGACTCCATTGGAGTTTTTACCTCGATTGTCTGAGCACCTAAAAGGTCCAAATATTTTCGTCAAAAGAGATGATTGCACTGGCCTTGGAACCGGTGGAAATAAAACCAGAAAACTTGAATTCTTGATCGCTGATGCGTTAAAAGAGAAAGCGAATGTGGTTATAACACAAGGAG
>JAYZHY010000179.1:0-4042 GCA_036166115.1 Pseudomonadota bacterium
AATCACCTTATGAAGGTCTTATTTTGGCCTCCATAATAGAAAAAGAAACTTCAATTACGGATGAAAGACCAAGAATAGCAAGTGTTTTTATAGAAAGGTTGAAAAAAAATATGCGATTACAAACCGACCCAACAGTTATTTACGGTTTAGGTGAAGATTTTAATGGTAATTTAACAAAAAAAGATCTTAGTTCAGATACTGAATATAATACTTATACAAGAAACGGTCTTCCTCCAACTCCAATAGCATTGCCTAGCAGAGACTCAATTCACGCAGCATTTCATCCGGCCATGGAGAAAAATATCTATTTTGTAGCTACGGGGGACAATGATGGCAGACATAAATTCTCCCGCACAAAAGAGGAGCATGATATTGCAGTAAAGGAGTATCTGTATAAAATGAAATTTCAAGCAACTAAGGAAAATAGAAAATAATTAAAATGCAGGGTAAATTCATTACTATTGAGGGCATTGAAGGTGTCGGAAAATCAACCAATATTGATTTTATCGCATCTTACTTGAAGAGTCATAATATTAATTTGATAACCACAAGAGAGCCAGGAGGTACTGAATTAGCAGAAAAAATTAGAGAAATATTATTGAATCCTCAAAAAGAAGATGTTCCCGAAATTGCAGAATTGTTATTGTTTTTTGCAGCAAGATCTTTTCATCTGAGTAATGTTATTAAGCCGGCGCTGGCCGAAGGGAAATATGTGGTATGCGATCGATTTACAGATGCTACGGTTGCATATCAAGGCAGTGGGAGAGGGTTCAATATTGATCGAATAAATTTAATTGCTAATTGGGTGCATAAGAACTTGAAACCTGATGTAACAATTTTGCTTGATGCGCCTGCAGAACTTGGTATGGAGCGAGCAAAGAAACGCGGATCAAAAGACCGCATGGAATCAGAACAAATGTCTTTTTATAGAAGGGTTCGAAAAGGTTATCTTAATTTAGCAAAGAATGAACCAGAAAGGTTTGCAATAATTGATGCCACTCAATCGTTAGCTAAAGTGCAAAAAGAGATTAAAAAACATTTAGAAAATCTAGTCAATGAATAACTTATGAGAACAGATATTTCGCCCTCAAAAGTTCCTTGGAATGCCACTTATGAAAAATTATGGAGGCGTTCAATAGAGTCAAATAGAATACCACATGCCTTGCTTCTAATTGGTGGTAAAGGCATTGGTAAACGGTCATTTGCTGAATGGATAATCAAACAGCACTTAAAGATTGATTATAATTCTGATGCTTCCATACATCCATATTCAATTCCACAACATGCAGATATAAGATGGATTCAACCCGATGATGAAAAAACCTTGATAGGTATTGATCAAGTCAGAGGCTTGATTAATGAGTTATCCTTAACCAGTTATGAAGGTATTGGCAAAGTTGGAGTCATTGATCCATTAAATAAAATGACAATAAATGCATCAAACAGTTTACTGAAAACTCTTGAAGAGCCTTCAGGTAATACATTAATCATACTTATAGCAGATCGCATGCATAATATTCCAGCTACGATTATTAGCCGCTGCCAAGTAACGAGAATGATAAAACCAGGAAATAAGGAAAGTGTTAGCTGGATAAAACAAGCAACTGGGTTAGAAGATTGCAGTCAATTAAATGACTATTCTTTAGATTCACCATTAAACTTAATAGAGAGTTATGATCAACTAAAGAATATCCCGATATACGAAAAAAAACTGATAAACATATTATCAAAAAATGAATCGCCTCTCGATTTGGCGTTAGACTTAAGTAAAGAAGATCCTGTATTTATATTGGATTGGATGAGTAACTTTATGTGTCGTTTGATTAAAGATATTTTTGTCTCTGATGTCAGTTTGAAAGAGGCTTCTGCTAACTTTCAGGATAAACTAAGCGAACCTAATCTATTTCTTTTTCTAGATAAATTAAATAAATTAAGAGGACAACCGCCAGGATCATATAATTTTCAAATGGCATTAGAGGGATTATTGATAGATTGGCATTTTGGTTTACATGATCTCAGATTTCCACAAAATGAATACAGTGAATTACCTTCCGTAATATTCGAGAATGCTTCTAATTGAGGCTTGACCAAGCTTTGTTCGGTTTAAATCGCGACCCATATTCTTGTTCGAGTTTTTTTAATGCTGCGATTATATTATTAATACCACGATGCTTTGCGTACTGTATTGGACCACCTCTAAAAGGTGCAAAACCCGTTCCAAAAATTACTCCAATATCAAGCATATCTGCATTACTTACTATTTTTTCGTCCAGGCATGCAACCGCTTCATTAAGCATCGGTAAAATTAATCGATCTTCAATGTCATCAGGTAAATTTGATTTTGCTTCATTTGAGGCTTCATTCTTTATAGGTTTACCTGATTCCCATTTATAAAAACCTTGGCCTGTTTTTTTTCCTAATTTCTTGGCTTCTACCATATTAAATAAGTCTTTTGGGATAGGCAGATCAAATGCTTTTCCTAATACCTTTGAGACATTTAAAGCAACGTCAATCCCAACAGTATCAACTAACTCTACTGGTCCCATTGGCATTCCAAAATTTACCGCCGCTCTATCAATATCTACCAAAGCCACACCATCATTAGCCAAATGCATTGCTTCTGCCATGTAAGGCGATAATATTCTATTTACAATAAAGCCTTCTGAGCTTTTGCATAATAATGGTGATTTACCGATGTTTTTAATAAAGTTAAAGCACCTCTGCAAGGTTGCTTGGTCTGTATCATCACATTTAATAATTTCGACCAATGGTAATTGCGAAACAGGATTGAAAAAATGTAAACCAATAAATTTGTCAGGATTAACCAGACCAGACCTTAGGTCTTCCAATAAAATACTAGAAGTATTGGTTGCAAGTATTGCCGATGATTTCATCTTTTTTTCAAGGTTATTATACAACTCCTTTTTAGCATTTACGTCTTCAAAAATAGCCTCAATTATCAAATCAGCTTTTTCGATTTCATTGCCTCCAATGTCTATTTTTAGTCGTAAATGTGCTTCATCTCTTAGAGCGTCATTATTTATTTTTTTTGCAAATAATTTTTTACATCTTTTAATTGCTGGTTCAATATCTTCGAGAGTTCTATCTTGCAAGCTAACATTAAAACCTTTTAGGGCACACCAACTTGCTATATCTCCGCCCATAATTCCCGCACCTACAACATGCACATTCTTAATATTTGATTCACTTTTGTTAAATTGAGATTTTAATTGATTCTGCAGAAAGAAGACACGAACCAGATTACGACTCGTTTCTGTGCATATCATTTTGGCCATGGATTTGGCTTCTGCTTTATATCCATTTTTTAAACAAGCCCCATGTTTTAACCATAAATCAATCATTGCGTATGGGGCTGGGTAATGCTCTTTTTTAGCCTTTGATGAAACTTGCTTGATTAAGGTTTTCGCGATGATGCTTCTTAGTGGTTTAAGGTTGAGTATTTTTTCGATTAGCGGCGCTGTCGCTTTTTTTGGTTTCTTTTTAATTATTGAACGAGCTTGGTTTTGCCAATCCTCAGAATTGGATATTTTATCGATTAATTTAATTTTATAAGCTGATTTTGCGTTTATTGATTTACCTGTGAGCATTAATTTCATTGCCGGTCTGACGCCACTTATTCTGACAGTCCGGATTGTGCCACCAAATCCTGGATGTAAGCCCAGTTTTACCTCAGGTAGACCGATAATAGGCTTATCTGATTTTATTGCTATTCGGTAATTACAGGCCATTGCTAACTCAAGCCCCCCACCTAAGGCGTAGCCATTAATAACGGATACTGTTGGACATTTGAGTGACTCCAAATTATCAGCAATTTTCTGACCTTGACGAATCAGTTTATAGGATTCATCTTCATCCGACATGTCTGTAAATCCTTTAATGTCAGCACCCATTATAAATCCATTTCTTTTTCCGGAATAGATAATTAGACCTGCAGGGAGATGAAGTTGAATATATTCAAGTATATTGAAAAGCTCCTCTAGAACTTCTGCAGACAAGACATTTGCTGAGCTTTCATACATAT
>JAYZHY010000180.1:0-3617 GCA_036166115.1 Pseudomonadota bacterium
GAAATTAATGCTCTAAATTCTTTAAGAAATTGTTTAGCTCTTGATAAATTTCTCGCACCTAATCTTAGTAATAATTTTTGACCGCTCGACAATGCCTCTATATCTGGATGAGCAAACTCATACAAATATGCATATGGCCTATATACAATTATTGGATCATTGACTTCCGGTGTGTCTAACAAATGATCAATTACTTCAATAACTCGATCATTAAAATAAGATCTTGGGTAACCTAAGTCCTCGTAAGCTTCTTGAAATAACGGATAAAATCGAAGGTAAGTGTCCACCAACAAGTTCATATCTATCATCGATAATCCATTAACCAGGATTTCATATCTGGCATAATTTTTAGTGCTTAATATGAATCCATTAAGATTTTCTTGAGACTCAACTTCAAAAGGATTAACGAACAAACCAATTGGTCGCATTCTCTCGTTCATATATTCTCGAGGAAGATTATCAATTGTTGCCACTATCTTTTCTATAAGCCTTGTTTTTACTATCAAGCTCGAGATTTCTTCATTAATAAATCCAGATAAAGCCAGATGTAAATACTCATCGCTTTCATTTAATGGCGGTAAGGCTATCAAATCAGGTCTTTCGTTAACGTCACTGATGATTTCAGGAACCGGATGCCTGGGCGGCTCAACTTCAATAACCAAATCTTCCTCTTCGCTAGAATTTATTGTTGTTGCATTGTCAAAGAGAGAATCTTCACCCGTTTTCATTTGAAAATACAGAAATCCAACTAAAAATATAAAAATTAGCGTGAAAGTGTATTTCCAAAAATTATTAATTATTTTCATTGAGTAGATACTTTATAGAGAGATCTTTAATAAATATTGATGCCAATGATCATCTAAAACTATAATACTTAAATTAATGATTTTAAATATATTTCTTCAATGCAATCAGAAAATAAAAAACATATGAAAAAATTCTCTTTATTTATTGTGTTAATGTTGCTTCAAGCCTGTAACCATGAAAGCGAAATTAACTCGTTTGATAACGCCCATGTTGATGACATCATTTCAGAATATCTTTTCCTCGAATTAAGCACAGGCTTACACAACAAAGACCATGTGGATGCATACTTTGGATCAAAAGAAATAGTAAAAACGGCAGAAGAAAAACAAATAACACTCAATGAGATATCAGATAGAGCCGAAAAATTATCAAATAGAATAAAAAACACAAAAAACAAAAAACTCTTGCCAAAAAAAAGAATCGATAATCTTCTCGCACGAATTCTGGCGATGAAAACCCGTATCCGTATCATTCAAAAAGAATTCATTGCTTTCGATGATGAATCTCAATTACTTTTTGGCGCTAGGGCACCACAAAATGATGAGGATTACTTTATGAGCGTCTTGAAAGATATTGATGAATTAATTCCTGGTAAAGAAGGCTTGGCTTTGCGTGTAAATACTTTTAAAAATCAATTTACAATAAAACCTGAGTATTTAGAAATTGTTTTCAATGCGGCTATTGATGAATGCCGTAGACGAACTCTTAAGTATATAAAGCTACCAAAGAACGAAAGATTTACGCTTGAATATGTGACTGACAAGCCTTGGTCTGGTTATAACTGGTATCAAGGTAATTCTCATAGCATTATTCAAATCAATACCGACCTCCCCATAGCGATCAGTCGAGCCATCGACTTAGGCTGTCATGAAGGTTACCCCGGTCATCACACCTACAATTCTCTAATTGAAGAAAATTTGGTAACCAGCAAAGAGTGGAATGAATACACCCTATTTCCGTTATACGGACCACAATCCATAATCGCCGAAGGAAGTGCCAATTATGGTATTAATCTTGCCTTTCCTGATAATGAGAGAATTGAATTTGAGAAAGATGTTTTATTCAAATTAGCTAAATTAGAAACAAAGGATGCAGATCGTTACTACAAATTACTCGAATTACAAAATCAGCTCAATTATGCAGGCAATGAAGCAGCTCGTCGTTACCTGGATGGCGATATCACTCGTGAACAAGCTATTTTATGGCTCACCAAATACAGTTTAAGCTCATCCGAACGTGCCAAAAAGAGTACGGAATTTTATGACAAATACAGAAGTTATGTCATCAATTATAATCTCGGCAAAGATTTAGTTGAATCATACATCGAAAATACTTCTCAGAATGACCAACAAAGATGGTTGAACTTTCAAGAATTATTGTCTCGGCCTACATTGCCCGCAGAATTAAAATAATATTTTACATTTAAACCAAATGTTCACGATTAATACTACTTTACTAATAAGCCTGATCAGCCTAACTTTTTTAAGCATTATCACGCCAGGACCATCAAACATACTAATGATGTCTTCTTCCGCTTTATTTGGTTGGCGAAAAACAATCCCCTTATATCTAGGTATTAATTTTGGCTCAGGCGTATTAGTCACTGCTGCTGTTTATGGTCTTGGAGCAATTATCGATACTTGGCCATGGTTAATGTTGGTAGCTAAATTATTTGGTGCTACTTGGTTAAGTTACATGTCGTTACAATTTTTCCAAAACGCAAAGAAGAAAGCTTCACAACATAGTATTGAGAAATCAGAAGCAATTAGGCCGTTTCGATTTTATGAAGGCATTCTCATGCAATGGGCCAATCCAAAAGCAATTATAGTAGCAATAGCAATTGCTGCAGCATTTATCGATGTTTCAGAGACACCTTTAAAGAGTTTAATGGTAATTCTTACCATCTTCGTATTTGTGGGTATGCCAACTGCAAGTACTTGGCTATTTCTGGGGAACATGCTAAACAAATTGATGTCAAACGAAAAATACGTCAAGAAATTTAATCTTACAATGGGGTTTTCGATCCTATTGACTGCACTCATAATCCTCATGGCATAAAACCACAACCAATATCGAAATGATATTATGATAATTTTAAACGCCATTGAATATAAATATTGTATTATAATAATCTAATTATATGCGGTAAAAGCTCTGCAATTAAATAACGGGAAAATTAAAATGGCACAAGCTGCAGATATATTAAATCAGAATTTATCCCTTGATCGCCTTAATGAAATGCGTTGTTTTGGCGGAGAAGTTCTAACGGCAGGACTTAATGATGACGTAATAATTGACTTCATAAGTCAAGATGAAGACCTCAAAAAAACAATAGAGAGTGGGTATATCGCTTTCACGGAACTTAAAAATAGTCAGCCAGAACTATTAAAATTATCTGAATCTGAGCAAATAAAAAAAGCCCAAAGCGGCATCGTTAACTTTTACGCAAAAGATATGGTAAATCCTTATCTTGCCATCAGCGCATTAGGCCCTTGGATTGTAACCTTAAAAGGTGCTGTAGTTTATGACTGTGGCGGTTACGGCATGCTTGGGTTAGGACATGCCCCTAAAATAGCCTTGGATGCCATGAAAAAATCGCATGTTATGGCCAACGTTATGACTCCATCGATAAGTCAGATGGAATTTATACAGACCTTAAGAAATGAGATTGGCCAATCGCGAAATGATAACTTAAACTTTTCTGAATTTTGCTGCCTTAATAGTGGTTCAGAATCGGTAACAATTGCGGCACGTTTAGCGGATGTCAATGCAAAAGAATTAACCGCTAAGGGAGCTAAACATGAAGGAAA
>JAYZHY010000181.1:0-5272 GCA_036166115.1 Pseudomonadota bacterium
CTTATTTGGAGGAAGAGGCGTGACTTTAAAAAATATTCCTGGGCAATCAGTTATGGAAATGAAATTTCCCGGCGCACCACACGGATTAAAAATGGCTTGTGGTGAGAATCCAAAAAGAGTTTATGGAAGTCGTAAGCAGCCCCCATCAACACGCATGGGAAATGTGGCAGGTTATCGTGATGCTTGGATTGAGGCATCAGATTATAGAAACGAAATGGAAGATGCCAATAATGGCAAAGGAAAACCACCAAAACGAGATTTAAAATTAGAAACCTTAGTCGGCGTTCTAAATGGAGAAATCTTGGTTCATAATCATTGTTACAGAGCCGATTAGATGGCAGTAATGCTAGAGATTGCTAAAGAATTTAATTACAAGGTAGGAACGTTTCATCATGCCGTTGAAGCATACAAAATTGCTGATCTCCTATACGAGACAGATACATGCGCTGCGATATGGGCAGATTGGTGGGGTTTTAAAATGGAAGCATTTGATGGGATTCGAGAAAGTGGTGCCATATTGGATCGTGCTGACACTTGTATAGTCATTCATTCAGATGATGCTTTGGGTATTCAAAGGCTGAATCAAGAAAGCGCAAAAGTTATGGGCGCAGCAGCTAGAGCAGGTATTACAATTCCTCCTGAGCGTGCAATCCGATGGATTACAAAGCATGCGGCTAAATCCTTGGGGATTGATAATGTTGTAGGCACACTTGAGCCAGGAAAAATGGCTGATGTGACACTCTGGGATGGCAATCCATTTAGTGTTTACACTAAGGCGCAAAAAGTTTTTATTGATGGCGCTCTTGTTTATGATCGTGAAGATTCCTCAGTGAACCCGGTGACTGATTTCAGTCTTGGAACTACCTCGATGCATGGGGGGGTGCGATGAATTTTTTCATTAAGTTATTTATTTTCTGCACATACTTATTCACTCCAGTACTTGCTTCTGAAATAACGGTAATCACTGGTGCGCGTGTACATACTCTTGGATCAGAAGGTACTCATGGAAAAGCCACTATCATTGTCAATGACGGCCTTTTTACTGCCATCGGAAGTGACCTAGAGATTCCGAAAAATGCTGTTCACATAGATGCAACTGGAAAAATTATAACTCCAGGACTTTTCTCACCCATGAGTCAATTAGGATTGGTGGAGGTAGCTGCGGTTGCTGGCACTAATGATGCCGTACAACGAGGTGATCAATTTTCAGCAGGGTTTGATGTAGGCGATGCTTATAATCCTCGCTCCACAGCAATACCTATTACTCGAGTAGATGGTATTACAAGGGCTACAATTATCCCTCGGGGGGGTTCACCAGATGAGAATGGAAATAAAAGTGGCGTATTGTCAGGGCTGGGTTCTGTAGTTAGTTTAGGAGAGAGGCCCGATCATTTTCTGAAACGAGGCGCTGTCGTTGTTGTTAATCTTGGCGAGTCTGGAAGCCAGTTTGCTGCGGGATCCAGAGCTCTTGCAACCATGGTGTTGCGAAAAGCACTTGATGATGCAATTGACTATCGAATGAATAAGACAGCTTTTGAACGAGGTGATCTGATAAGAGAATATTCTATTAGCACATTTGACCTTAAAGCACTTCAAGGTGTTATAGATGGAACGATTCCATTGTTGTTTCATGTTAATCGTGCCAGTGATATTGGCGTCATTGTTAATATGGTTGATGATTATCAGATCCAGGCAATTATTGCTGGCGGGGCTGAGGCATGGATGGTAGCAGATGATCTTGCCGGTAAACAGATTCCCGTTATTTTAGATGGCATGAATAACTTACCTATAGATTTTGATCATATCAATGCCCGTCTCGATTCAGCTAGTATACTGAACAATGCAGGAGTACAGATTTCCTTTGGTGCCAGCTTAGGAACTCCGAATGCAAGGAACTTAAGACAATCAGCAGGAATTTCAGTAGCCAATGGACTGCCATGGGAAAAAGCTCTAGAAGCAATTTCCTTGTCACCTGCAAAGATCTTTGGTGTAGATATGTCTATTGGTAGTATCGAAGTTGGCAAAGAAGCTGATTTTGTCATTTGGGATTCAGATCCACTTGAATTGATGAGTTTTCCTGAGCAAGTTTTTATTCAGGGTATCGCTATACCAATGAACAGTCGTCAGACACTTCTCCGTGATCGTTATTTACAAGGTGGCGCTGATAAACTGCCAGCATTCAGGAATCGTTAATTATTAAGCCATTTCGGATGGGCATAAACAGTAATGGATACCGTATCACCTTTATAGATCTTTCCTGTTGTTTCGATTGTGCCCACAAGCCCTCGATTTAATTTCGACGCTTTTGAAAATGCTGTATTAGAAATTTTGTGTTTACTGTGATCTGTATGCACTTCTGCGATTCTTTTGCCCATTCCGGAGCAAGGTGGATTGTATTCTTCAACCACGAGCTCCACACCTGAAGGAAACTTCAATATTGATCCTTTTGGAAGCGAAGAAAAATTGGAAATTCCACTCAAGCATAGATTCGCTCCCACTGTACTCGGATCAATCGATGTACTTAAATTCATGGTTTTTGAAATTTTTGCTATTTCTTCTATAGAAACTGCCGACCATTGTCTCTCGTTACGCCTGATTGTGCCTTCTTTTTGTTTGTCACCGACCCATGTCTTACGAGTATATCCTCGATGCGGGTCATTTTTAATGCCATCCAATTCAACCTCAATAACATCTTCTTCGATAGTGCCTAGATTGTTATTTGATCCTGTATGAACTGAATGAACTTGCCCAGTTAATTTTTTCATTTTTTTTTATATTAATGTTGATCTAAATACAGCACAATAACATAGCACATTGTGGCGTATTATTAAGTGCATAAATTTAAACCACAAAAAATATAGAGGTTCATATGGGTAACTATGTGGCAAATTTAGATTATCTGATAATCTTTTTGTACATAATTATGTTGGTAAGCATTGGCATTTATTCATATCGTAAGGATTCAACCTACGATGAATTCATGCTCGCCGGACGTGGCATGACAACACCGATGTTAATTTCGACCATGGTTTCAACTTACTATGGATTGGATATTCTATTTGGCTCATCTGAGATGGCATTCAATGACGGATTAATGGCCTTTTTTGGCTATGCATTATCTACTTTAGTGTTTTATCTCTTTATTGCTTTCTATATGAGTAAAAAACTTCGTGCTGCAAATTTTGTTTCGCTGCCTGAAATTTTAGAAAAATCTTACGGCAGAAAAACATCATCAATTGGAGCCGTAAGTTCAATGATTTATTGTTTGCCAACTACAAGCTTATTTGCCCTAGGTCGTGTTTCTGAATTTGTCTTTGGGGTTGATGCTCACTATGGCGCCTTATTATTGGGTGGCATTGCATTGGGATACACTTTGCTTGGTGGTTTAAAGGCGGTTGCAATAACAGATACAATTCAGTTTTCATTAATGTGTATTACGGTCGCTGTTGGAGTTCCTCTATTGGTTCATGAGGTGGGCGGGTTTACTGCGATTAAGGAGTCAGTGCCAGACGGTCATTTTGAGTTTTTTGGTACGGTACCACCATTTCTATTATTGGCTTATGCTTCATCCAGTTTAGCAGTGTTAATTGATCCATCATTATATCAAAGAATTTTTGCTGCAAGAAATGCAAGACAAGCTAGGAATGCAATTCTTGCCGCTACAGCAATCTGGACTACATTTGATTGGCTAGTTGTTGCCGGAGGGATTGCGGCACTGGCTGCGGTAAGTAAAGGAATATTAGCAAGTACAGTTCATCCAAATGATGCTTTCTTAATTGCTGTAACTTACGCACTTCCAATAGGATTATCGGGAATATTTTTAGCCGGTGTTTTGGCGACTGCCATGTCAACCATTGATGGCTATAGTTTGGTTGCAGGTTCCAATATTTCTTACGATATGTATCGTCCTTTGATAAAACCTGATGCAACCGATAAGGAGTTAGTTAGAGCCACAAAAGTTGGTGTTGTAATTGCCTGGACCCTCGGATATATAGTTGCTTTTCAATTTGAACGAATTATGGCTCTATTGATTTTTGTCACTACAGTAATTATGTCAACAGTTTTTGTTCCAGTATTAATGGCTTTATTTTATAAAGGCAAGAAGACGGCATTAGCTGGATTATTGAGTTGCAGTATGGGTTTAATTAGTGTGCTTATCTATTATATCGGCCTTTCGCAAATAGGAGATTACAATGAAGTGTGGGGAACTTATATATACACATTTAAGATAGCAGGCATCACGTTTTCTATTTGGCAGGAATACTCTTTATTTTTCTGCCTGCCATTGAGTTTGTTGGGATTTTTTATCGGTAATTTATTTGGAAAAACATCTGGCGACAATAAAATTAGGGGAGATTTGATGTGATTGGTTGGGATTGGTTGACTATCTTTTGTGCATTGCTCCTTGGGCTAAGCGGGTTTGGTCTACTTTTTATATTTTTGCGAGACTCATACAGAAACATTGCAAAGAAAGATCAATCATAGCCAGAAGATCTTTTTATCCGCAAGGATTACTATACGAATCGGAGTAGAACGTTTCTGATGGCTTTGCCAACAATAACATCTTCACCTTCATTCATTACTGTTGCCGATAACTGGATTCTGCCATGTGAAAAAAGAAGTAATCTGACTTCTATTGATGGCGAATTTTTTCTAAGTGATTCAACAAATAATTCTTTAGAAAGTTTGATGATATTTTCATCCCAATCTATATCTAAATACAATTCGTTTGTAATGGTTTCGGATTCAAAGATGTTTGTTTTAATGCTCTTAATATCAGATATTTGATCTATAATATTTTGAAAACGAATTCTTTTGTAAGCGTTATCTTCTGATTCTGAAATATTTAGTGCCGATTCAAGAGCAACCAACATACCGAGATATTCTTCGGCAGATACCTTCATTCCACGTCCAATTGAGAGGTCATTGGGTGCGCTGTGTTTTTTTGCATAATCAATTAAATCAGTCTTACCAAGCAACAATCCGGCGCTGTATGGTCCGCGTAAACCTTTTCCTCCAGAATAACAAATGAGATCAAAATTTTCTTTAACTCCTTCAATTACATTACTGGCAGGTGGCGTTGTGGTCGCAGCATCACAGAAACATGGTATTTCCATCTTATTTGCAATAGCTATATAACGTTTAGCCTCTATGATATTTTTTACTTGCTGTGGCGGTTTAAGGAAAAACATCATGGCTGTTTTTTTGTTTATTGCATTAAAGAGAGCTGTTTCTGATTCTACTTCGATTAATTTCCCGCCAGCGACAGTCA
>JAYZHY010000182.1:0-2546 GCA_036166115.1 Pseudomonadota bacterium
ATAAGATTACATTAGATAAACTGGCAAAAGTATTTAAAACCTTTGAAGAAAAAAATATTCGCGGTGAAAAGTATCTCCCTAAAGATGATTTTGACGAAGCTTTGTATGAAACATTTTTATCCTATAAAGAATAAAATATGACTAAATCTCTTAATGACCCAAGTATTACTTTAGTCAATCATGCCTCTGTTGTTATAAAAGAAGGAAGCGTAGCAATATTGTCAGATCCTTGGTATTTCGGCACTGCTTTTAATGATGGATGGTCACTTTTATATGAGAACCCACAGTCAGATATAGAAAAAATTCTAGAAAGTATTTCGCATATATGGATTAGTCATGAGCATCCTGATCATTTCTCAGTTCCCTTTTTTATAAGTTATGCAGACCTTATTAATAAAAAAGGTATAGAGATATTATTTCAGAAAACTCATGATAAAAGAGTAGTAAATTTTTTAAAGGCAAAGAAACTAAACGTTAGGGAACTTGAAGATAAAAAACAATATCATCTAAGTAACAATTTCAGTATCAGGTGTATAAAATCTTTCTTTTATGATTCAGCTTTATCCATTGAGGTAGGAGACAAAAGAATCTTAAATCTTAACGACTGTCCAATTGTACAACCTAAAGAGATAGAGTCATTCAGAAAAGAGTTTGGTAGATACGATATTTTACTAACTCAATTTAGTTATGCTGCTTGGAAAGGAGGAAGAAAGAATATCAGTTGGAGAAAAACAGCAGCAAAAGAAAAGTTAGATGCCATGCATAATCAAGCATTAATTCTTGGCGCTAAATCTATCATCCCTTTTGCCAGTTTTATTCGTTTTTCAAATCATATGAATGAATATTTGAATTATGAGATCAATAGACCAAATGATGTTGTAAGCTTCCTCGATACAGAAGATGTGAATGTTTTGTTTTTAAAGCCAATGCAAGAGATCCCTGTTTCAAAAATCTCAGATAGTAAACTGGGGATATCTTTTTGGGAGGAACAATTTGACCTCGTTCCTAATGCTGATCTTTCAAGATCTGACAAGATAGAATCAGAGACATTATTGAACGAATCTTTTCAAAAGTATCAAAAAAGGATTTTCAATAATAACAGTAAGTTCTTAATTCATATGGCCAGTAGATTACCTTTCATAGACCTTTTCAGAAGAACTAGATTGAAGCTCATTGATTTTGACAAGTGTGTGGATGTAGATATTTTTGAAGAAAATCTAATCTTCTCAGATTTGGTAGAAAACTATGATATAGCTCTTGATTCTCAGTCACTGGATTTCCTTTTTAGAAATACTTTTGGTTTTGATACATTAACAGTAAATGGCTGTTTTGAAGAAGGAAATAAAGGAGGTTTTGCTAAATTCACTAAAACCTTAGCAATTGAAAACCTAAATAATCTAGGCCTAAGCCTTAATCTTAAATTGATTTTTAGACTTGATTTAGTCTTTCTCTTTCTAAAATCAGTTAGAAGGGTATCTAATCACTTGAAAGAAAAATGATATTGCCAGTTATTGATATCAATGCAGAAACATATTTCTTAAAAGTGGCTGATTATTTGATCAACAGCTTTTTTAACTGTAAACCTATCATTAAAAAGCTTAAGGCTGTTATTACCTTGTTGCCTTCTCAAATCATCATTTTCGATTAAAGTATTCAGATTCTTATTGAAGGACGATTCATCACCAGCAATAGATACGAAACCTATATTATTTTTATTGATTAATTCAATTATTTCATTTTCATCATTCACAGACGCCAGAATTGGTTTTGACATTTGCAAATAGCCCATCATCTTTAAGGGATAGTTATTGCTCTTCAAATCTTTATTAAGAGAAACCAGACCTATATCAGCCTCACCTAATATAGATAAGTAAGTTTTACTATCAACTTCTGGAAGTATTTTAATGCTTTTTGTCCTCTTATTTTTTACAGCTTTTTTAATAGACTCTAATTGATGACCACTTCCAATAAGAGTAAGTATGGCCCTTCCATCAAGAATAGACTCATCTATAATTTCTATCAAAGAGAATAGATTTTGTGCTTCTGCCATATTTCCACCATAAAGAATATTTACCTTATCAGGATTTAGTATCTTCTTTTGGTTCTTTAATGGCTTACTTTGAGGTGACCCCCAGTTATTGAGAACCTCAAACTTACTCTGGGTATGAGTATTCAAGAAATATCCCATATCAGCCTTTGATTCAATGCCGACTATATCAACACTGTTGTAGAGTTTTTTTTCAATATATTTAAAATATCTATATAAGAGCCCCTTTTTTAATAAACCTGAATCAATAGCCCATTTAGGAAAAATATCTCTACAAACAAGATAGGCTTTTGCCTTAAATTTTTTTTTCAACCATTTGATTGCAGACCCATAAAATATTGAGGGAGATAAGCAGATTATTGCATCGAATGATAATTCATTATTTTTCTTTAATAGATTTTTTAGAGCTTTATTAATTTTTTGTGAATAGCTAATTTCAGCAAGCAATCTACCAATCATTCCATACTCTCTGCTCATTACTCTGATTCTAATAACCCTT
>JAYZHY010000183.1:0-6117 GCA_036166115.1 Pseudomonadota bacterium
AAGGGTTATTAAACTTGTGGTCTGTGATGGAAGAATGTGTCAATAATGGTATCGCTAACAAAGGGGTATTACCAGGAGGCCTGAATGTTCCTCGTCGTGCACACGAACTCCACCAGCAATTAACTGCAAAATCTAATAAAAAATTTGATGATCCATTGACAATACTCGACTGGGTAACCCTTTATGCATTAGCGACCAACGAAGAAAATGCCGCAGGCGGAAGAGTGGTTACTGCACCTACTAATGGGGCAGCTGGCATTATCCCAGCTGTTTTGCATTATTATAGGCGTTTTGTAGCCAAAGCGGATGATGATGGAATAGTTAGATTTTTGTTAACTGCCGCTGCAATAGGCGTCCTTTATAAGAAAAATGCATCCATAAGCGGCGCTGAAGTTGGTTGTCAAGGTGAAGTCGGGTCTGCTTGTTCAATGGCAGCAGGAGCATTAGCAGAAGTTCTTGGTGGCACGCCAGCACAAGTTGAAAATGCAGCTGAAATTGCTATGGAGCACAATTTGGGACTTACTTGTGACCCAATAGGTGGTTTAGTACAAATACCTTGTATTGAACGTAACGCTATGGCATCAGTCAAGGCAATCCATGCTGCCCGCATAGCACTCAAAGGAGATGGAACTCATTTTGTTTCCTTAGATAGAGTGATCCGCACAATGCGAAAAACTGGTGAAGATATGCATCTTCGCTACAAGGAAACATCTCGTGGCGGGTTGGCAACTCATGTACTAGAAGTTCCTGTCAATATTATTGAATGTTAGAGGGTTACAAACCAGCTGCGGTTTCAGCAATCAATTGATCGACTACATTCTTAAGCGACTCATCATCGCTATTTCCTTTAGCTTTTGATGATTCAAAAGTTTCTAGTTGACGATGTGCGCTGGTTCCTCGCTTTAAAATATCTTTCGCATTAAAAACTTCTTTCTCGCATCCCAATAACTTGGCATCCTCATGGGTAAGCTCGAGTAACTCATCCAATAATTTTTCAAATGGAACAACATCACCTTTAGCAAAGTCAATTAACCCCTCGTTAAAACTGTATCGCATTGCACGCCAGCGATTCTCTCTCACTAACATACGATTGTAATCACGCCAACGTTGATTTTTTAGTCTAAGTCTATAAAGCATACGTATGATACAAACAAGCAAAGCTGCTAATGAAACCGCATCATCAATTGAAGTACAAACATCCATGATACGTGCCTCAAGAGTAGGAAATTTCGCACTTGGACGAAGATCCCACCATATCTTGGTAGAATCCTCAATAACGCCTGCATTAATTAAAATGGCTATATGCCTTTCATATTCAGCGTAACTCTGAAATTTCTCAGGTAATCCAGTTCTTGGTAATGCATCAAAGATAGTTAAACGATAGCTCTTTAAGCCAGTATCATTACCATGCCAAAAAGGTGACGAGCAGGACAACGCAAGCAGATGAGGCAAGAAATAGGCGGCCTGGTTCATTAAATCTATACGTAATTCATCATCATTGATACCGATGTGCACGTGCATACCACAAATAACCATCCTTCTTGCAGCTGCTTGCATTTCTGTTGTTAATAATTCATAACGGTCTTTAGGCGTATGTTCTTGTTCAAACCACTGGCTAAATGGATGAGTTGAACATGCTATGGGGGCTATATTATAACGACCTGTAACCTCTATAACAGATTTACGTAACCTCGCAACCTCTTGACGCGCCTCCTGAATATTTGAGCATACCTTTGTGCCTATCTCAATTTGAGAGCGAAGCAATTCATTAGTGACTTGATCGCCAAGCAATTCTTTACATTCTTCCAATAAAGATTTAGGTGGATTAACTATAAGGCCGCGAGTTTCTTTATCAACCAGTAAGTACTCTTCCTCAATACCTATAGTAAATTTAGGTTCATTAAGCGTCATAAAAATTTATAACTTTTTAGATATACACTCTTGATTTATAACTATAGTTAAGATGTTTTGCAAGATATTCGATACATATGTTACTCCCTCTATATCCTTAAGAAGATCTTGCCTTACTTCTATGCCAACATGTTGCAACTTAGATTTTTCGGCATGAAAATCAATCGTAAAGTCTTGAGGATCCTTGCCAGAATATGGTTGGTTATCCCCAATATTCATACCGGTCTTCCTAAGCTCTCTTAAAAAAATGTTGGCGGTCACGGGATCTTTATCCCAGAGTACCCCCAACTTCCATTCTCTAGCCTTACCATTAAAAGTCGGTGTAAAACTATGAATAGCTATAATAATCGGATCAATCTCTTGATTAACAAAACGTTTAATTTGAGATTCAATTGCATTGTGGTAAGGCCAGTATATTTCGTCTATTCTTTTGTTTCTTTCACTATTATCAAGGTTATGATTACCCGTCACAGCAACACCATCACAATTCTCAATAAATGCAGTTGAGTCACTTAGGTTTCGATTGCAATCCACAATCAATCTTGAATACTGACAAAGTACAGCTGTCAATCCGAGATTTTCAGCAAGTCTCTCTACAAGTTCTCCTACCCCAATATCAATAGCTATATGACTTTTTCTTTGTGATGAGCTCAAACCCATTGTACCTAATGATTTAGGTAGTCTTTCACTAGCATGATCACAAACTAACAATAACGGGACAGAAGAATCCTTGTTAATTATCACAAAAGGGCTGGGCTCGTCTTTAGCCAGTAGCTTTCTTTTGGTTTCTCTATTCTTAGGGTTGTTTAATAATGCGTCGGATTTTTTCATACCGACATAATACACTTAAGAAACAAAAGTTCCAGACTCAATACAAATAACGTAACTAATATATTTAAAAGCGATTCTTTGAAGGTTTAATAATCTCTCTATCTATTTCAATAGGAAATTTACTTCTAATTTTTTTATCTGTTTTGTCATCAATGTAGAGAGGATAATGAGAGTTTAAAATTTCTCTCGCACGCTCTTCTGCTCTCTCTCTTATGCTTAACGATCCACTTTCCTCCCATTCTTCTTGTGTGCTTCTGTCAGCGAGAGTTGGGTAAAGATATTCTGTCTTCATTAAGGATAAAGTTTGATCATTTCTTAAAAAATGCCCTTCTCCCTCTACCGTTTCTTTAATGGCTTGGTAAGATAGTGTTTCTTCATTAACTTCAATACCTCTTACGGCCCTCATAATCATGCCAAGCATATCGTTATCAATAACCATGGATTCAAAAGAGACTCCCATTAAACTTGCCATCATACCAGCCGATTCCGACACGTTATTGCAACCAGCAAGAGCTGACATGGCAATACTAATCCCTTTTTCATAACCTGCCTGTGCATCAGGCACTTTTGAATCTGTCATTCCTGCCGCTACCGAACTAGATAATCCATAATGATTAGTTATTTGTGCTGACGCGGCTGCCATTAGAGCTTCTTCGCCGCTGCCACCCGAGAATGATCCTGTCCTTAAATCGGTTACAAACGGCCATGGGCCAAATACAACAGGATGCCCTGGCTTAATAAGATCAATCAATAATAAACTGGCTAGAGTTTCTGCTAACACTTGAACCAAAGACCCAGCAAGCGCGGCAGGTGCAGTGGCACCGGATTGAGGAGCAATCACCACCCAAACTGGTGCGTTCATTTCTATGGCTGCAACTGCAACTTCACAATTATCGGTACCATATCGAAGTGGCGAAACTACCGTGCATCCCCCGCCATGACAGAAAGGTCTCTTTTTAAATTTCCCTTCTCCACCGGCTATAATATCAAGCATCTCAATAGTAGGCTTTATGTGGTCAGCGCTCCCAAACGTTAATGCTACATTTTTGGTTGTACCCATAATGCTTGCGTAAGCGGTATTAATATCTGCTTTAAACCAGCTAGAAATTTCTGTAGCCACAACCAATCTAGAGAAACCATGAATATGTTCCAAATGATCAACCAAGCGTGCCAAGTCATACACATCATTAATTGTAGAAGAACGATACTTTTTTGCACCAAGATCAAGCATGGTAACTGCTTCACCGCCACCATATAAATGTACTTTTTTATCTGAAAGTTCAATGTCATGCTTCGGATCTCTCCCGTATTTAATTATATCTCTTCCAGCTCTAGCAATGACGTCCTCAACCAGAGATCTCGGAAATAACAATCGGCCTTCATCTGTCATTTTGCAACCGTTTTCCAATGCCACTTCTTGTAACTGTGGTATCGGGCTACCCATTCCAATATTCTCCAAAACATCAAGAGCGGTCTGGTGAATTTGCTCAATTTCATGCTCAGATAAAGGTTTGTATTTTCCACCCAACAACCCTTTCTCAACAGCTTTTTGCACTGTTAAGTTTTCAGGAGCTTGTTTATTTCTTCTTCTTGATGTTCGTCTTGCCATAACTTTTTTACCTAAAAAAATAAGATCTCTATTTATAATGATTGACAATTATATCAGCTGCTTTCTCTCCAATCATTATCGTTGGCGCATTAGTATTACCGCTTACTATGAGGGGCATGATTGATGCATCAACAACCCTGAGACCTTCTATACCAGATACATTTAGATTGTGATCAACAACTGCCATGCCGTCAGAACCCATCTTGCATGTGCCCACTGGATGATAAACCGTATCGGCACTTTTTCTTATCGCTTTCTCTATTGCCCTATTATCATTCCCATCAATATGCCCATCAATAGGATTTGTTGTATATTTAGAGATGGGTTTTTCATTCAAAATTTCCATCATTCTTTTGTAACCGGCAATCAATCTTTGCACATCATCATCATTAGATAAAAAATTTGGATCAATCACTGGTGCGTCAAAAGGATTCTTTGAATCCAAAGTCAATTTACCAACCGATTTTGGTCTAAGTAGGCATACATGACAAGTAATACCATGCCCCCATAATAATGTTCTAGCATGATCTATAGCCAACGTTATGCCAAAATGAAGCTGGATATCAGGTACCACTTCCTCGGTAGAGCTTTTTAGAAATGCTCCGGCTTCGGCTACAGGCGATGCAAGCTGACCTTTCCTCATGAAAAGATATTTTAATAGCTCGAGAGGAAACTTATATAAGAGCGATTTCACTGAGAATCCAATCGCGTCTACTGAGTCGTACCTAAAGTTACGTGCAAAATCAATGTGATCTTGGAGATTCCGGCCAACTCCAGAAAGATCTTGCTCCACTGTAATACCAAGGTTGTTAAGCTCATTTCCTGGCCCTATACCAGATCTAAGTAATATTTGTGGTGATCCGAAAGCACCAGCTGACAAAATAATTTCTTTTTTAGCTTTAATGGTAACTTCTTGTTTATTCTTATTTAATACCTTAACCGCATCAGCTTTGCCTTCTTTGATGATTATTTTATCAACAATAACATCTGTAAGGACGTTTAAATTTGACCTGTTTTTTATGGGTTCTAGGTATGCTTTAGCAGCGCTCCATCTTTTTCCTGCCTTTTGAGTTACCTGAAAAAACCCAACTCCTTCCTGCTTCTGACCATTAAAGTCATGATTGTAATTGTGCAATTTTGAACCTGACTCCACAAAAGCCTTGGTAAAAAGATTCTCATTCTGGATGCTACTGACATTAAGAGGGCCATCTTGACCATGATACTCATCATCAAAAATCTCATTCGCTTCAGCTTTCTTAAAGTAAGGAAGCACATCCTCATACGACCAGCCTTTATTACCAAGATTTGCCCAATTATCATAATCATTCTTTTGCCCTCTAACATAAAGCATTGCATTAATAGCGCTTGACCCCCCTAGAGTCTTACCTCTTGGCTGAAAACCTCTTCTGTGCTCATTGTGCTCAATATTTGCTTTATGCAAATCACCTACAGAATCAACAATATATGACTCTGATTGAGGAAGAACGACTTTTTCAAATGCTTTTTGAGGACTGGTTTCATAGCTCCAATTGTATTTACTTTTTTGACCTACAATAAAAGGAAATCCCATTGGAGTGCTAATTCGAACATCTTTATTACTAGATCCAGCTTCAAGCAAACAAACTCTATATGAGCTTATCGAACTCAATCTATTTGCAAGAACACAACCTGCCGAACCCGCACCAATAATAATAAAATCATAAGCGTCCATTCAATTACCCTAATCTCAAAAAACTCAATTGTATAGGGAAAGTTATTTCCATTTA
>JAYZHY010000184.1:0-10763 GCA_036166115.1 Pseudomonadota bacterium
CACAAAAAATCATTAATGATGCAATAGAAGAAGTGACATCAAATCCTGAGTATTATTCATTGATCAATCTAAGCGATGCTAGATGGTTAGCACCAAACCCAGAAGCTCGAAAAATCCTTGGCGTAGCCTTTAATAACAAAGGGATTCGTAAAGAAGCTCATTTTGATGCCGGCTGTCCAAATTATTTCCTTAAATCGTCAAGCTGCCTTAATGGTCATAATGAGCCAGTATTAATCAGGGAATTTTATGGAAACACCATTCCCGAACCTGAATTATGTCTTTTCATCGGTAAAACAGGGAAGGACATACATCAAGACAATGCCCTAGATCACGTTTTTGGTTTTTCTATAACAAATGATATTACCTCACATGGCATGAAATTCTCCATGGACAGTCTTGCGGTAACGCGTGACCCGAAAATCATGCGTCCAGAATATACGAGTTGGCGAAAATCCTATAAAAATGATGAAAATGACTTATATTTCGTTTACCACACACGCTCGAAGAATTCTGACACTTTTGGCCCAATGGGGCCGTGGATCACCACGCGTGATGAAATTAATGACCCCAATAACCTCAGGATTCATGCCTATAAGAATGGCGAATGCTTTACTGATGACACAACAAAATCTTATACATTTAGCATTGAAGAGCTTATATCTGATGCAAGTCGTTTCTTTACTCTAGAAGCCGGTGATATTATTAGTTGTGGAACAGCTGCAAAAGGCAATCAAGCCTTCCCAAATGCCCATCGTAATGTCTTGCTCAATGAAGAAGAATGCCTAATCGATATCAGTATTGATGGCTTAGGCACACTCAGTCATCCAGTAAAACACACAAAATAATCGCTTTAAGATACACCCGGGAAAGGGTCTTCCATGCCTTCATCCAAGGGAATTTGGAATGAATTGAGAGTCAATGAAACCAAGCAATAATACCCAACCAAAGAAACCAGTTCGATCATACCTTGCTCGCCAAACTCATCAAAACCTTGTTGATATAATTCATCAGAAATTGAATGCGAGCCTAAGAGTTGCTTAGAAATTTGATAAGTCAGATTAAGTCTCTCTTCAGTGAACGATGGCATGTCATTATTCTTTAAATCATTCAAGATTTCTTCTGAGATCCCAGACTTTAATGCCAACCTCTCATGATAGGCAAATTCAAATTTCGCCTTATAATGATGACCAACTACACATATTGCGAACTCTTTGACTTTTTCATCTAATGTTGTGCCATAGCGAAGTGAGGCGCCAAGATTTTGTATAGCATCACCAATATCACCAACCCTGAGCCATACTCCAAAGGGTCCAGTCATGGGAATATCACCTCTGGGGCTATTCTTTATTGCTTCTAACACCTTTGTCTGCGATGCAGTTAATTTATCTTCAGAAATTGGTGGCAATCTAGTCATATCTATACATTCTCATATTTCTATTATTTATGTCTAGACACAATATAGTATTTCTAAGCATTGATAATCTTCTCATATATACTTGGATCAGTAGCACCTTCAGTACCAAATAGCAGCACCCGAGTTTCAGTATTTAGATTTAATCTTTGTGCGATTTTCTTATCATTTTTTGCTTTAATCAAAGCAGCCAAGCCACTTACTGAACATTCGCCAGCTTCTACGCCAAGATCTTTTCCCACACCTTTAGACATCAAACGCATTAATTCAGGAACCTTGTCATCATTTATTGTCATAAATAAATCTGCCCCCATTTTCAATATGTCCCATGCTAGAAGAGACGGCTCACCGCATGACAATCCTGTCATTATGGTCTCTTCTTCTATGTTAAATGTTGTAATCTCTCCAGCCTTTGCGCTTTGAATTAGACAGGGTGCTAAATTAGGCTCCACAATTATAAATTGTATATTTTGATCGCCAAAAACATCCCAAAAAAGCATGCACATCGCTGCCGCAAAACCACCAACTCCTGCTTGTAAGAAAACATGTGTAGGTGCTGGCTTATCTTTTAATTCGTCAATAATTTCCTGAGCAAGGACAGTATAACCGGCCATTATGTATCGAGGATACTCTGTATATCCATCGTAAGAAGTATCAGAAATAATTTGCCAATTATTCTGCTGTGCTTCTTCTATACAAACTCTCAAAGAATCATCGTAATTTCCATTTACGCGTATTACTTTTGCATCAAGCTTCTCCATGGCTTTTTTTCTTCCGACACTCACTTCAGAATGTATGTATATTTGGCATTTACAACCAAATAATTTAGCTCCATAGGCAACTGATCTTCCATGATTTCCATCCGTCGCTGTTACCACAACATAATTCTTGGTTAAATCGAGATATTTTCCTTGGCGAATATCTTTTATATCGATCTTGGATTCCATTTGATCTTGGATTTTGGCATGAAGGTATTTCAATACGCCATATGCACCCCCAAGCGCCTTAAAGCTCCCTAAACCAAAACGAGTGCTTTCATCTTTGTAATAAATATCTTTAATGCCAATATCCGTAGCAAGGTTTTGCATAGAAATCAATGGGGTAGGCTGATATCCATGCCAGCTTGTAATTTCTATTAAAGCTTCGTCAGTATCTTTTTTGCTTAAAGTTTTATTTAAGGAGTCAGGGTAAGGTTGATCAATTTTTTTGCAGTTAAAGAAAAATTCAGGGTTATTATATGTATTCTTGGTATTCATCATTGATATAAATTTAATTTCGATTTATGTGTACTTCTCTTTCGTGGTTTCTTCGGTTTGCAATAATTGCCTGGCAGTCCAGGCATGGAAATTATGAGTTGGACGATCCATTGATGGTGAAAATTTACCACCATCAAACATATTACTATGACGACCTTTTTGCATTCCTTCCACCACAAAAATATCTTCTTCAAAAACGTCTTTCCAAAAAATAATATTGCTTGCTTTCAATGCATTCATCTTTTTGTTCTTTGGAAGAGCGCATGAATAATAAAACGCAACTCGTTCTTTGGTTTCCTCGGCTGAAATAGGATTTAGAATAATACTAAAAATAAGGTCACGATGAACACCCATTAATACATTTGGATAAATAGCAATATACTCAGTACTCTCATCCCATTTTTTTGCTAGGCCTTCAAAGTCGGGAAAAACATTACCCTCTTTATCAGAATGCTGACGATATTTATAAGATCCTTGACCAGAATATTTAGAACTTTCACAAATATCATAGTGGTCTTGTAATTTTGAAGTTTTATTTAAATCTGGATGAACACATGGAAGGTGGTAGCTTTCACAATAATTTTCCACGGCAAGCTTCCAGTTTGCCTTTAACGTGAGTGAAAACGAAGAATCATCACCTCCAAATACCATTGGTTTTTCAAAATCTTCCCATCGAGTTATTAATTTTGAAAAATTATCTTTAAAGTTTTGTGCAGCCCCAGATACATTTATAAAAATTATATCCTGCCATAAATAAGATCGAATTTGATTAAGGCCCAATAAATCAGGGTTTATATCTTTATGCTTATGTACTCCAATACCTCCCACATGCGGTGTTGCTATTAGTGAGCCATCTAAGGCATAACACCAATTATGATAAGGGCAGCGTATATTTTTTCGGGAATGTTGACTTTCTTCAAGCAAAATCATTCCACGATGACGGCACGTATTTTCGAAAACATTAATCTTATTTTTTTTTGTTCTAACAATCAAAAGAGGCAACCCTAGAAAATTAATGGGCCTTATGTCACCAACATTTGGGATGTCTTTACCAAATGCCAAACCACACCAATTTTGAAATAGCACTGTGCGTTTTTCAGATTCAAAAAGCTTATCTGAAATATAATATTCGTTAGGCAGCCCTTTGGCATTCTCGATATTATTGTTTACTGAAGATAGATGATGATTTTTAGACATGTAAGATAAATTGCGCTTAAGCACTAACTCCAAGGAAATGGACTATTTGAAATAGGATGGAGGTTGCCTTTTAGATATCGATCAAATTGAAAAGGCTTGAGTAATTCTGACTTCTGGCCAAGTATTTCTTGTGCAATTAACTTTCCAACCCCTATCATCTTATATCCATGATTAGAATCAGCAATTATATGACAATTCTCTCGAAAAACATCAATAACCGGGAAACAATCAGGAGTAAAGCAGCCAATCCCACCTGAGGGCGTTTCGTCATATGCAGCTAATTGACCTTCGAATCGTTTATGACAATGAGCCAAAGCCGAACACCACATTAGTGCAAAACTTGGTGAGCTTATGAATTCAGGGCTAGCTGGGCCATATGGGTCAATAGCTACATCTGCTGTCGGAGTTTCAACGGCATAGGGCATTGCACCGCCTTGAATTCCGTCAAAATGAATGTCCGGCTTATAATAAATACCCCAATTTTCATTGGTTATACTTTGTCCATCAATGACCGAGTACAAAGGCGCATCACTATCTACATGAATAACTGGTGGCAATTGACCGTTGTTTTGTCGAAATAATGTGGGATCTATGCTTAGAACTCCTTCTTGGAGTTGCCAGAATGCCCACATGTTTACATCATGATGATATTCATTATCCGCAATTTTTATGGAAATTTTTTCTGGCAAATCAAGCATTTGCCAGATATCACGTATCCAAGGACCAACCCCTACTACAACATAATCACATTTTATCTTGCCTAGGCTGGTCTCGATAGCTTGAATTGCTGAAGAAGCGCCATTTTGATATTGGAATCCAAAAACTTCAGTATCAGTGAGCACCGTTACTCCAAAGTCACCCGCTTTCTTTGCGAGCCCTTCTAGGGAGAGTTGATTATGTGCGTATCCACCTTTTTTTTCATGTAGGACGGAAGTGATATTTTTTGCTTGCCAATCATCAAACATGGCTTTCATATAAACATCACTGTCCTTGGTACCTTCGATAAACTCACTGGCGTAATTGATATTTTTTTGTTGCTCGTAAATGCTATTTACATCTTCGTGCATACCTTCATGAGAAACTTGCATATACCCAACCGGATTATAGGCATAGGTTTCGGGATCAGAACCCCAAACCTCAACTGAATGAGCCATCAACTCTCGCATAGCAGGTTGATAATAATTATTTCTTATAACGCCACAGGCGATACCAGAAGCGCCCGATCCTAATTTTCCTTTATCGATAACAATAACATCAGAACCGTCACCTAATTTTCTTGCCTGCAATTCCATTGCAAGATGATAAGCAGTAGATAGCCCATGAATGCCAGCACCAATGATTACATATTTGGATTGTCCGGGAAGCACCGTTATTTCCTTTCACCTAGAACATTATCAGCCGTTTGAACAAGAGTATGAATCAATGACTGGGCATAAGAACGAGCACCAAGAATAATAAAATGAGTTTCTTGATTGGGTCTTTGTAAAAAAATAGTCATGTGTGAACATCCTGTCCTTGTGGCACTACCAGGAGGAAATTCATAATCATTCAAATTCAGTTTTACCAGCCTCTCTAAAACGGCCAAACAAGCACTTCCTTTTAGATTAATTGAGATCCAACCATCCGTTTGCATGGTGACAATAGGTAATTGCTTGAATTTATCGGTTATTTCTAGATCAAATAAAGGGTTATGATTTTTCGAAGATATGAACCATTGTGAAGGTGATACCCAAAATATCGAACCCCCCTCATAATGGATGATTTTGCCTGGAGAGGGTAAGTTAACATTATAAATACTTAAGAACATATCGTTTAGTTCTTTATTTTTATTTAATGGAGAAACAAAAGAACAAATTTCAGTATAGTCCCCCTCATTAATAGAAAGTCCCGACCATTCGAGATTTAAATCAGTTATGGGTGAAGCGGCTCTCAATATCTCTTTATGCATGCAACCGCTCTCCATGTGGATCGTAAAAATGCGGCGAAGTAACTTCTATCTCAATATCTCTCTTTTGCAATAAATCTACCGCTCTTAACTTTTCACCAACCTTATTTTTTCCATATCTGACTAACGCTAAACCAATATAACTTTCAAGCATAGGTGAATAAGCACCTGAAGTAACATATCCAAGATCATTTTCTGGATTGAGTGCTATGTTTTTGGCAAAAACATGTGAGCCCGCTGTAATCTGTTTTTTTGGATCACAAGAGATAATGCCTACCAACTCAGGGCGCAGAGGATCTAAAAGACCCTCACGCTCAGACATAACATTTCCTATGCAATCCTTTTGTTTAGAAATCAACTTTTCTAAACCAAGATCTCTCGCCGTAGTTTGCCCATTTAATTCGTTCCCGGCAACGTGTCCCTTCTCAATTCTCATGACACTTAACGCCTCAGTCCCATAAAGAGTCATATTAAACGCTTGTCCAATTTTAGAAATACGTCGAATCAGTGCATCTCCATATCTCGAAGGTACCGCCAATTCATAAGCCATCTCTCCGGAAAATGACAATCGAAAAAGTCGTGCTCTAATTCCATTGCAGACAGTGATCTCACCACATTGCATATATGGAAAATTATTATTTGAGATATCAAACTCTGTATCCACTATTTTTTTTAGGAAATTGCGTGACTCTGGTCCGGCAATTGCATATTGCGCCCATTGTTCAGTAACTGAGATAAGGGCAACATCCATATTTGGCCAAAGACACTGCCTGCAAAATTCTATATGTCGATACACTGCTATCGCATTAGCGGTGGTGGTTGTAATAATAAAGTGGTTTTTAGCTATGCGGGCAACTGTTCCATCGTCCATAATGAAACCGTCTTCACGTAACATAATACCGTAGCGACAGCGATTCACCTTTAGGGTAGAAATGGTATTACTATAGATTTTATCGAGAAAAGAGGCCGCATCAGAACCTTGCACATCGATCTTACCCAAAGTGCTTACATCAATAACTCCTAAGTTATTTCTTGTGCAAGTAACTTCCCGATTAACTGTTTGTTGCCATTCGGATTCACTTTTTTGGATAAAATATTGACTTCTTAACCACGCGCCCGCCTCAACCATCACGGCTTTTTTCTCCATTGCAAATTGATGGCTTGGAGTCTCTCTTGTAGGTCTAAAATTTTTTCCAGCATGAGGTCCTCCAAGCGCTCCTATTGAAACTGGTGTATAGGGCGGTCTAAAGATAGTTGTACCTGTCTCTTGGATCGATTGTCCGAGAATATCTGAAACTATGCCTATGCCAATTGCACTGGATGTTTTGCCCTGATCAGTTGCCATGCCCAATGTTGTGTAACGTTTGATATGCTCTATTGATTTAAAACCTTCTTGTATTGCCAAACGAATATCTTTGGTCGTGACATCATTTTGTAAATCAACCCATGCACGTTTTTTTAGGCCTTTAACTGCCCAAAACGTTTTACAACGATAAGGAGCATCATCAGCAATAGGCACTGTCATCTTGGAACGGCTATGCCCCAGATCAGACAAAACTTCATTAACTTGTTTAAATCCATCTTTTAAAGCTGATGTTGTGGTGAAATTACCTTTGGCTGCTCCAGCAATTCTCATTCCCTCTGGGAGTGAACCCTCATCTGCAACAAAAGCAGAAATTTTTTCGTTCCACACAGGTTTTTGTTTAAGATGACAAGCTAAATGAATAGCTGGATTCCATCCACCCGAAACGCCAATACCGTTTACATGGATTTTTGCTCCATTTTTTAGAGTAATGGCCTTAACTCTATTATGCCCATGAACTGTAACTATTTGTTCATGATGGTAAATGGGAAAATGTTGACATTTTTTTAGCATTCCAATGTCTTTTTCTTTTCTGACATCAATAATAGCGGCAACATTAACGCCTTTTTTACTCATGTCCACTGCAGTCTGCCAACCATTATCATTCGCTGTAAATATGGCCAAATTGTTGCAGGGTCTAACCGCATATCGATTAACATAATTTCGCATGGCACTGGATAACATCACGCCTGGGCGATCGTTATTTTCGAATGCTATATGTCTTTCGGTGGCACCGGATGCAAGAATTATTCTCTTTGGGTTAATTTCCCATATTATTTGCTTTGATTTTGTAGAAACAATTTCTTGTGACAAATGCTCTACACCAAAATAAGTTTGGTCATCAAACACAGCAAATATTGATGTTTTTGCCATCAAACGAACATTTGGCATACTTTTTAGTTCATTACAGACATTCTTCGCCCATTCTTGACAAGGCATGCTGTCAATTTCTTCATTTTCGCTGAGCAATCGACCGCCCAAAAGGAAATCTTCTTCGGCAACAATTACATTCAAGCCTTGTCGACCTGATGCTAAGGCGGCCATCAGGCCTGCTGGGCCACTCCCAATCACCAAAAGATCACAATGACGATGCCCTCTTTCATATTGATCAGGGTCCGGTAGTGTCGATAATTCTCCTAAACCCGCTGCTTTTCGTATTAATGGCTCGTATACATTCTCCCAAAAACTTTTGGGCCACATAAATGTCTTATAGTAAAAACCAGCCGTCAGTAAAGAGGAAAAATAATCATTAATTGATTGAATGTCATATTTCAAAGACGGCCAACAATTTTGACTTTTTGCCTGCAGTCCTTCATAGAGTTCAATCGTCGTCATACGGGAATTTGGTTCTTTTATATTGTCCTTGATAATTTCAACAAGCCCATTAGGTTCATTTGAGTCAGCTGTAAAAATTCCTCGAGGGCGATGATATTTAAAGGATCTCCCCACCATACTAATATCATTTGCTAGTATCGCAGAAGCCAAGGTATCCCCACTAAATCCAGTTAGACTTTGCCCATCGAAACTAAAACCTAAAGATTGATTACGATCAATAAGACCTCCATCGATACGATTTTTTTGCGTCATTCTAAACGTTCCTTGAGCCTTACAATATTTGCAGCCAATTCAACATTCTTTATCTCATGAGTAAGAGTATCTCTTGTAACAACAAGCCATGAACGATCGCCTTGTTCGTGAAACCACAGTTCTCTGTGCTCGCCGATTGGATTATCTCTAAGATAAAGATATTCATAAAATGACTCTATATTTTTCTCATCTTGATGGTTGGGTCTTTGTATTAGCTTGGCATCGCCCTTAATCGTAAATTCTGAAATATTTCTTGGTCCGAGTATGGGGTGATTGATCTTCATTGTTTGACCTAGTGAAGATTGGGCTGAGCACCCATGCCTTTTTCATCAAGCGTATAGCCCCTCTCAAAACGATCAAGACGATAACTGGTTGCATTGGGATGAAAAGTATCAGTATCAATCAAATGAGCAAAACATTTTCCTGAAGCAGGCGTGGCCTTAAAGCCTCCGTAACACCACCCGCCATTAAAATAGATGCCTTCAATAGGAGTTCGGTCAATAATGGGTGAACCATCCATTGACATGTCCATGACGCCCCCCCACATTCGTAATAATCTGGCTTTTCCGATCATTGGCATTAATGCCATTCCACCTTCGCACACATCTTCCACAACCGGCATGTTCCCTCGTTGGGCATAACTGTTATAACCATCAATATCACCGCCAAAAACTAAACCACCTTTATCTGACTGACTGATATAAAAATGCCCAGCACCAAAAGTAATAACCCCAGGAATAACAGGCTTCAAGCTCTCTGATACAAAAGCTTGCAGGACATGACTCTCAATTGGCAATGAAATTCCTGCCTTTTCCATCAGTGTGCTCGAAAAACCAGCAACCGCAATGCCAAATTTGTTGGCTTTAATAATACCTCGACTGGTTTCGACGGCATTACACTTCCCGTTTTTTATATCAAAACCAGTAACTTCACAGTTTTCAATAATATCAACACCATTTCGATCGGCAGCACGTGCGTAACCCCAGGCCACTGCATCATGGCGAATTGTGCCACCACGTGGTTGCCAGAGACCGCCCTTTATTGGAAAACGTGCATTATCATAGTTCAGGAAAGGGCATTTATTTTTGAGTTCTTCTTGATCTAATAAAATAGCGTCTGCACCGTTTATTAACATGGAATTGCCTCTTCTGACATAACTGTCCCTTTGGGCATCAGAATGAAACAAATTAATGATTCCACGTTGAGAAATCATGGCATTGTAATTTAGATCTTGCTCAAATCTTTCCCAAAGCTTGAGTGCCATCTCATAGAACTTTTCATTTTCATGCAGAAGGTAATTTGAACGAAAGATAGTTGTGTTTCGACCAATGTTGCCACTGCCAAGCCATCCTTTTTCAAGCACAGCAATTTTTTTGTTGCTGTACTCAGAAGCCAAATAATATGCTGTGGCAAGACCGTGCCCTCCGCCACCAATTATAACGATATCATAATTTGATTGAGGTTCAGGGCGCCGCCACTGTGGCTTCCAACCACGATTACCGGTCAGCGCTTCTTTTATTAATTTTATTGCCGAATAAGACAAAGTAATCTTCTCTTAGTTCTTTTGATAGCTTATCTACGATACTAATGCAGATAATTAAGTAAATAAAGATACCAAAGCAAAGCTTTAAATTTTATTTTTTTAGTGTAAGTTAAATCGTTACAATTCGATAAAACTACAAACAACCTGACAATGAATTAAATTATGACAAATATTACAGTTACGCTCGATCAAATTGAAAAACAAACTATTTCTGCTTTGACTGGTCACGGTGCCGCGTTATGGATTGCACAAGAAGTTGCTAAAGCAGTCAAGATTGCTGAAGCCGAGGACAATAAGGTATGCGGACTGTATTATCTTGAGAGTTATTGCAAGCAACTAGACAGCGGAAGAGTTGACGGGCAAATCGATCCCGAAGTTACCCTGCCAAAATCAGGTTGCGTATTCGTAGATGCTAAATATGGTTTTGCTCAAGCCGCATTTTCAGTTGGGATTGATTCGGC
>JAYZHY010000185.1:0-6053 GCA_036166115.1 Pseudomonadota bacterium
AGATATTTTCAATAAAATCAATTCAGCTTCGTTCAAATAACCATAGCAATACTTAGATGATCAGTCTATCGAGAAGCGCCTCGATAAAGTTAAAGCGTTCTTCTGGGGAAATTAATGCTATTTTAAAATTAAGGTCATACGAACTTTTCATGCTATAGACTTGGTTATCACTGATAATTTTTATTAGCTCCGTTGTATTGATATTTGATTCTTTGTCAAATTTTATATTTCCGCCTTGCGTGTCAATATTTATTTTAATAATTCCATTTTTATTGCATATTTTCTTTATTTTTGTCATACGTAATAAATATTCAGTTTCTTTGGGAAGCAGACCAAAGCGGTCAATTAATTCGATCTTTATATCAAGAAGCTCATTTTCGTTAGCACTGGCAATGCGTTTGTATAAGATAAGTCGCATATGAACATCAGAGATATAATAAGTTGGAAATAAACAAGGTATTCTTAGGTTAATCTCAACACCTGCATCGAAAGGTTCTTCGAGGTTTACTGGAACTCCTTCTTTCATAGATTCAACTGTTCGTGATAACAAATCTGTATATAAAGAGAATCCAATTTGCTGTATTTGACCGCTTTGAGTGTCGCCCAGTAATTCTCCCGCACCTCTAATTTCAAGATCATGAGCGGCTAACACGAACCCAGAGCCGAGATCTTCCAAAGAACTTATTGCTTCGAGACGTTTATTCGCGTCAGCTGTTATTGTGTTTTTCGGAGGTGTAAGAAGGTAAGCATATGCACGATGATGGGAACGACCAACACGGCCTCTTAACTGATGAAGTTGTGCAAGACCAAATCTATCAGCACGATTTATTATAATTGTATTTGCTTTTGGTATATCAAGACCACTTTCAATAATAGTAGTGCAGAGCAATAAATTAAATTCATTACGATAAAATTGAAACATAACTTCTTCTAGCTGAGTTTCTCGCATTTGACCGTGACCAATCTTTATTGTGGCTTCGGGAATTATTTTTTCTAGACGAAGTTTTATGTTTTCAATATCTTCAATTCTGTTATGTACAAAATAGATTTGTCCGCCACGCTTTATTTCTCTTAAGCATGCTTCCTGAATAACCAGATCATTCCATTCACTGATAAATGTCTTGATTGTTAATCGATTTAATGGAGGGGAAGTAATTAATGAGAGTTCTCGAATACCGCCTAAGGCCATATTTAGAGTTCTAGGGATAGGTGTTGCAGTTAAAGTTAATATGTCAATATTATTTTTAAGGCTCTTAATTACTTCTTTGTGTCGAACACCAAAACGGTGTTCTTCATCAATAATGGCAAGACCTAGGTTGTTAAAGCTTTTAATATGTTGGAGTATTTTATGTGTACCAATTGCAATATCAACTTTCCCTGATTCAATTTCTGCTATGGTTGCCTTGATTTTTTTTGGGGATTGAAATCTTGATAGAACAGATATATTGATCGGCCATTTAGCAAATCGAGCTTTAAAAGTTTTTTCATGTTGATTCGCTAAAAGTGTTGTGGGCACCAAGACAATGACTTGTTTACCTTCAAGAGCTACGATAAGAGCAGCTCTTAGCGCTACTTCAGTTTTACCGAAACCAACATCTCCACAGATTACTCGATCCATCGGTTTATTTGATGATAGATCATCCAAGACCGATTGAATGGCATTTTCTTGATCATTGGTAGTTTCGTATGGGAAGTCATTCTCAAAATTTTCATAATCGCTTTTTGACCAGGCAAATGAATGACCTGTGCGAGCTGATCTTTTAGCATAGACATCTAAAAGTTCTGCCGCGACGTCATAAATCCTCTTAACAGCTCTTTTTTTTGCTTTAATCCATTGGTCACTGCCCAGTTTGTGTATGGGTGCATTTTCGGGAGATGATCCTGAGTAACGTGATATCAGCTCAAGCGAGTGCACAGGAACATAGAGTTTATCGCCATCTGCATATTCTAGATGTAGAAATTCTTCATCATCATTACTGTAATTGAGTTGAGTGAGACCTTGGTATCTTCCTACACCATAGACAATATGTACTACTGGTGCACCAATAGAAAGATCCGTGAGTTGTTTTATAATTAACTCAGGGTTTCTTTCTGTGTGTTCAATTTTTCGTTGTTTAGGTTTTTCATTAAAAAGTTGTTGCCCAGCAATAATGGCTATATTTGAGTCTTTGATTACTGCACTCTGATTGAATGGTCCAATCGTTATTAGCATCGACTTTTCGGTTGTATAGATATCTTGCCAGTGATTAATGCGATGCATTTTGATACCTAGATCTTTCAGAAAATCAACCATTGTTTCTTGATGCCCATGAGATTCAGCGGTAAAAAGAACTTTTCCATTAAAGGATTTAATAAATTTTCTTAATCCAAGAGAGGGTTCTTTGTGCTGGGCCTTTATTTTAATACTTGGAGGCAAACTTGTATTAATGTTGATTACACCCTTTCTTTCATTTAAAGAGTGGCGACTGTATTTTATAGTTTTGTAATTATTTAGTTTTTTAATAATTTCTTGAGTTGGGATAAAAGCTTCGTTGGGGTCAAGAAGATTTTTTTCATCATTTTCTATATGTAACTTATATCGATTTTGAATATCAGCCCATGATTCATTTAGTATTTCTTCTATATTTACAGGCAAAAATATAATTGCATCCTGCGAAAAGTATGTTAAGAAATCGTTTGTTTTTTTGAAAAATAATGTCAAATAGTATTCAATGCCTCCATATGAATTGCCATCAGATATCTCACGATAAACTTTTGCCTGAGCAGGCACGCCCTCAAAACGTTCTCGGTAACGACCCCTAAAGTATTGTATTGCTTCTTTGTCTAATGGTACTTCTTTAGCGGGAATGATATTAAGTGAGTCAATTTTCTTTTGAGATATCTGGGAATTAGCATCAAATATTCTTATTGATTCAACTTTGTCGTCATATATTTCTACTCTTATAGGGTGTGTAACTCCCATTGGGTAGACATCAACCAAAGAGCCTCTATTGGCGAATTCACCGTGTTCTTCAACATGATATACACGGTTATAACCATTCCTTATGAGCAATTCAATAAATTGTCGATGGCTTAACTCTTGATCTACATTTATAAAAAATGATCGAGAATGAATATATTTTATTGGGGGCAATCTATTGAGCAGTGAATTTGGAGTTACAATTGTGATTCTTTTGCATTTGTTTATTGACTTACTCAGTATGGCTAATCGTTTTGAGATAATTTCACGATGAGGTGAGAAATTATCATATGGGAGTGTTTCCCATTCAGGAAAATAATCTGCGGACAAATTGTTAGAGCAAAAGAAATCTATCTCTCGTTGAAGTTGTTTCGCATGTTTTATATTTTCTGCTACTAAAATTGAAGAACAATTGCTTGAATTTATTATTTCAGATACAAAGAGCGCTTGACTGGGACCTATAGTTCTACCCACAGATGTGATCTCTTCGATTTTTTTAGCTTTGATTAATTGAGGGTTTATCATTAGTTGGAATTTAATGATTGCTATGAGTAAAAAATTATTAAAATTATAATATTAATTAAGAGTAATTGTGAAAATACTGTGAAAGTTTAAGTTAATTTTTCGTCTTGCTAAGTTTCTTTATTTGTTTTTGTAGCTCTTTGAGTAGGTGTTTGTTTTTCGAGATACGTTGTTTCTCTTTTTCAATTACTTCAGTTGGAGCATTAGTAAGGAAACTTGTGTTGTTTAATTTTAATTCACTTTTATCGATTTCTTTGTGTGCGGTCATCTTTTGTTTTTCTAATCTATTCAATTCGTCTTTAATATCAATGAGATCATAAAGAGGGACAAGGAGTTTCATTTTTCCATGCATGGCGGTTGATGATAAAAGTTCTTTTCCACCTTTTTTTAGGAATGTTATTCCCTTAATCCTACCTGCATGTTGAAGTATATTATTATACTTCTCAGTTAAATCTTTTTCTTTCTTTGAATTATTTTTGATTATTACCGGTAACATCTTCCCCGGTGAAATATTCATTTCCCCACGAATTTTTCTAATCCCTAGAATAAATTCTTTTACCCATTTTATTTCTTCTTCAGCCTTAGTGTTAACAAGATATGCATCATATGTTGGATAAGGTCTCAACATGATTGTTTCTTCAGGGAGTATCAGTTTTTGTTTAATATTAAGCCAAATTTCTTCTGTTATAAAAGGCATTATTGGATGTAACAGGCGTAAGATATTTTCGAGTGTTTCGATAAGGGTTAACTTTGTTCCTAGTTTTTGCTTTTCATCAAAATCTTTATCTTGAAGAATTGCTTTGGATAGCTCCAAATACCAATCGCAAAATTCATGCCAAATAAATTCATGCAGGCATTGTGCGGCAAGGTCAAATCGATATTTTTTAAAATAAGTATGTATTTTCTTTGTAGTATTATTTAATTCTGATTTAATCCAATAATCAACAGAGGTGTAATCGATATCATCTCGGTCTATTTTCTTCAAATCTTTTGTATTCAATAAGGTGTAATGAGCCGCATTCCATAACTTGTTGCAGAAATTCTTATACCCTTCAATTCTACCTAAATCAAAACGGATATCTCTTCCAGTTGTTGCGAGAGAAGCAAAGGTAAATCTTAAAGCATCTGCACCATAAGCTTCTATTCCATTTGGAAATTGTTTGATTGTATTTTTTTCAATCTCTGGCTTTAAGTGATCTTGCATTAAACCTGCAGTACGTTTTTTTAGTAGATCTTCAATATTAGTTCCATCAATTAGATCAAGAGGGTCTAGAGCATTACCTTTAGATTTTGACATTTTTTGACCATATTGATCCCTAATAAGACCATGTATGTAAACTTCTTTGAATGGAACCTTTCCAGTAAATTTAATTCCCATCATGATCATTCGCGCTACCCAAAAAAAGATAATATCAAAGCCAGTCACCAGTACTTGTCCAGGGTAGAATGTTTTGAATGATTGGGTATTATCAGGCCATCCTTGTGTACTGAAAGGCCATAATGCGGAAGAGAACCAAGTATCCAAAACATCTTCATCTTGTTTTAGTTTGACTTGACTTTGGATATTAAACTTATCTCTTATTGTCTTTTCATTCTTACCTACATAAATATTATTTTTTTCATCATACCAAGCAGGTATTCTATGACCCCACCACAATTGTCTGCTAATGCACCAGTCTTGGATATTTTCCATCCACTCGAAATAAGTTTTTGACCAATTGTTTGGAACAAATACAATTTCTTTATTCTTAACTGCTTTTATTGCAGGTTTTGCTAGTGGTTTTATATCAACGTACCATTGATCAGTAAGGTAAGGTTCAATTATTGAGCCGCTTCGATCACCTCTAGGTATACTGATTATATGATCCTCTATTTTCTCTATGAATTGTAATGCTTTGAAAGCATCAATAATTTTCATTCTTGCTTCTTCCCTTGAAAGGCCTTGGAATTCCTTGGGAGTAGACTGATTTAGCCTGGCGTTATTATCAAAAATATTTATGAGTGGTAATTTATGCTTCATACCAATCTCATAATCATTGAAATCATGAGCTGGCGTTATTTTGAGACAACCAGAACCGAATTTTGGGTCAACATAATCATCAGCAATTATTGGTATTTTTCGATTGACGATAGGAACTATAGCTTCCTTTCCTATCAAATCTTTGTATCTATGGTCATCTGGATTAACTGCAATTGCGCTATCACCAAGAACTGTCTCAGGTCTTGTAGTTGCAACAACTACATACTTTTTGTTATCGGTTAAAGGGTAACGTAAATGCCATAACTGGCCTTTTTCTTCAGTAATCAGGACTTCTAAATCAGATAAAGCAGTTTGAAGAATTGGATCCCAGTTAACCAATCTCTTTCCTCGGTATATCAGTCCCTCTTCATAAAGTTTTATAAAGACATCTGTCACCGCGTCATTAAGCTTCGGATCCATCGTGAAGCAATCACGATTCCAGTCAAGCGAAGCACCAAGCCTTCTTAGCTGCTTTGCAATTGCCCCACCTGATTGATCTTTCCAGTCCCAGACTCGTTTAATGAAATCCTCTCTTTTCATATCAAGGCGAGA
>JAYZHY010000186.1:0-3375 GCA_036166115.1 Pseudomonadota bacterium
TCATCATAAAACGTATCACCTGTGAACAATAAAGCATTCTCTCTATCTAATAGAGCAACAGCATCTGGCGTATGACCGGGTACATGCAAAACTTCCAATATTCTTCCCCCTAGATCAATTTCTTCGCCATCAGCAACATAATCATTGGCTGACCATGGTCTGGTACGATAAGTATCCACATTAAGACCGTTTGGCGGTTCTTCACAAAAAGCTTCCGGAGCCACATCAACAGCGATTTCCTCGTGCCCAAATCCCTGCATATTACTCTTGGTATAAGTAGAATCTATAGCCAAGATATCTGAGAATTCTGCGTTCCCTCCAACGTGATCAAAGTGAGTGTGAGAGTTGAGGACTGTAATAGGTAAGCTTGTAATCGTTTCTGCCACTGGTCGAATTGGCAATATGCCCATACCGGTATCAAAAAGTAATGCCCTATCCTGACCTACAATTAAGTGTGAAATGCTCATCTGAAACTGATAGGGCTCCACTATCGAGTAAACCCCTTCATAAGACTCGTATACTTGAAACCAGTAATTCGAAGCATTTGAGAGAGAGAACATCCTATTTGATTCTATTGGAAGATTTTGACATATATCAGCAAAAGAACTCTCTTCAACATATGTCGTTTTATCATCCATACAAGAAGTAAGCATAAACAATATCGTATATATTGCATGTATTGGTTTTATCTTAATCATGTAATTTAACTGTGCTTATTGTTCTGATGTACTAGAAATTAGCATATTTTTAATGACGTGTATCTCTATTGATCACGATACGATAAATCATCAACGCAGCCATCAAACCGAGTCCGCAAATCCCAGCAACAATAAGAAAAAAGATACGATAACCCTCAACACTGGGTAAGTTATCCAGCAATACCCCTCCAATTAAAGGCATAAATACATCAGGCGTAAAACCAATCATCGAGATAAAACCTGTGGCAGTACCAGTTATTATCATTGGTATTCCGCCCTCCTCGAGTAATGCAAAATAAATGCCACGAAGAGCAAAAACTGCAAGTGATGCTATGGCTACATTTACGATCATGACAGGCAGTAAAGATGGTATACCTGGCATGAAGGCAAAAACAACAAAAGAAAAAATAAGCACTACAAACAAAATAGCAACAGATTTGGCGATGCCAATCTTATCAGAAATAAATCCAGCTAATAATGCAGATGGTGGGCTCATCCACATTTTCCCTATACTGATGGCTCCTGCCGCCACTACGCTCAATGAAAAAATATCGGTAGAGTATGATGTAAATCTATAAGTGCCCCAATATGCCGAATAAGCAGCCAAAACTACTACTGCAATAAGCCAAACTACCGGTAATTTCAAAACAGTGGTTATTTCTCTTAAACCAGAATTAAATGTGCCGACAGAGCTATTTTCACCTCCATCTTCATCTTCTAGAACAAACCATGCGATCAGGCCTGAAATTATGGTCAACAAAGAGATCTGAACAATAACCATTGATAAGGCAAAATAACTGCTGCCCAATATCCCAAAAACCGCAAGTATTGGCATTGACATTAATATATCACTTACCCCTCTTCCCATTTGAAGAATACCGAATGCTCTTCCTTGTTCGTTTGATGGCGCCCAATTACGCGTTACCCTCACAATAGCACTCCAAAACAAAAGTGTTGTCGTAATACCCCACAAAGCATGAATTATTAGGCTAATTTGATAACTTGGAAGTGTTGCAAAATACAAACCGATGAGGCCTGTAGAGATCAAAGAAAAAGTAATTAAAATTCTTGGTGACACTTTGTCTGCGATCCAGCCACCGGGAAAATATGAAAGCATTGCAAACACCCCATAAATACTCATCAAAGATCCAACTTCAGTATTATTTAACGAGAGCGCATCAGCCAATGGTTTGTAATAAACCTCTTGCAAAAAAGGTAGCAGATAAATTGATCCAGCTGAAATGCATAGCACCCCCATGACTAACCATTTCCTAATGCTTTCCCTCTTGAGCATATTGTTTAGTCTTAATCCCGTTATTCTATTAACTACTTGTTTTTGATATGGAATTATTCAAGTATTGCATTGTCTCTTCCGAAGTGCTGCCCAAAATATAATTGACACAAAAACCATGCTGGTTGTGTAAGTCAAAAACACGATATGGCCATAGTTGTATACATATCCTGCAACAGCAGAAGCTATTAACGAAGATAGTGAGTAAATAGCTGGAATAAGAATAACAATTTTCCCATATCTATCTTCAGCGGCGATCGACGCAAACATATAAGCTAGTATAGCGCACCAACATGCTTGGAAAAGTACCGATAATACCCAGAACACAGATTCGTTAAATATAGTAATCAAACCCGCCATAACCAAAATAAATATCAGCCCAATGGCTATGATCATAGTATTTCGATTAATTCTGTTATAAACGAGAATAGGTAGAAAAGCGCCCAAGGTGCCAATTCCAACAGATGTTGATAATGTTAATGCAATTGATTCGGTTGTGTAACCTATATTAGTGGCAATGCGTTCGTAGAATACCCAGAACCCATTTAAACCCAAGTTAAAGATGAATAAAGCTGCCATCGCCATAATGGCAGGACTTAATTGCTTAACATCAATTGCTTGGTTATTGTGCTGTGCTCCAATATCAATACTTTGTTTCCCAGTCACTGGAAAGGTGATTAATGCAACCGCAAGCACTACTGCCATGGCAAGCAACATGAATACGCCGGTAAGACCCCAAATAGGTGATATCCAGATAGGTACAGCGTAAAGGCCAATCACCATGAGTATAGACTGAAACAATTGAGAAAATCCGAAACCACGATCTGGATTTTTGGCAGCACCCAAACAGGCCATTGAAATACAATATAATATTCCAGTACCAACACCGGCTATGCCTAAAGCTATTAGTAAGATTGTAAAACTAGTGGTAAATGCAGCAAAAATATAACCAAAAAATGCACACGCGCCACCAAATAATAATAATAATTTTATATTGATCCGTCTGACCCAAAAACTGAGTAACAAACTGATAAGCACTTTAGCACTCATGCCAGGAACCATTAACATGCCAAGTTGCTGATTGCTGAAGCCACGATTGTCTGCAGCTGCACCAACAATAACGGGACTGATATTAAAAAAAAGAGCACTTAACGCAATAATTCCAGCGAAAGCTAGGATGGTCGTAAGTTGATTAACGCCTCTTATTATCATTATTTCGTTACCGCCAACACTGATCTAATTCATCCCAGCTATCTTGACGCAGATCTATTTTCATGTCTTTTAGCTGGTGTTTAGCAACTTTTCCTGATGGGGTATATGGAAAAGACTTAACGTATTCAAAATAACGTGGGATCTTAAACGGTGCGAGTCGTTGCTGACAATGAA
>JAYZHY010000187.1:0-7302 GCA_036166115.1 Pseudomonadota bacterium
ATGATGACATCAGTGGTTGCAGGCTTTATCTTGCCTGAATATGGATGGCGCAGTATGTTTATGTTTGGCGGAGTTATTACCATTAGTATGGTAGTGGTTGCCTGGTTGATGATACCGGAATCTTTGAAATACCTCATTGAAAAACGGCCCAGTAACGCACTCTATAAAATTAATAAGATTCTCGCCAAGATAAAAGTGCCAGCTATGGAGGAATTGCCTGAGATTGTTGAGGTGAGTATGAAAAAAACCTCATTGCTCGGGAATATGAGGATGCTCTTATCTCCAGCTTTTCGAAGATTATCGTTGACACTTTGGACGTCATTTTTTTGTGCCTTCGGGACTTTATACTTTTTGATGAGTTGGAGTCCTAAATTAATGGAAAATGCCGGATACGACATGGCAGCAGGAAGAAATGCTTTCTTCTTATTTAATTTGGGTGGGGTGATTGGTATCTACTTGTTGGGGTATCTTTCAGTTAAATGGAAATTAACAAATCTTATTTTTTATCTTTCTCTTGCTTCTGCGATCAGTATGATTATTTTTGCCTTAGCCCCAAATCAATTAAATACTCTTCTATTTATGATTGTGATCATAGGGATACTCCAGCAGAGTGCATTTACTGGGTTATATGGCGTGGCTGCAAAGGCTTATCCAACTGAAATTAGGAGCACGGGGGTTGGTTGGGCTATTGGTTTAGGAAGAACTGGAGCGGTTGTTGGTCCTGCAGTTGCGGGTTATTTGATTTTGGCTGGGTACGATATGTCAGCCAATTTTATTTTCTTTGCTATGCCAATGATACTTTGCGGCTTCATCGCTTATCAATTGCATATAGATTGAACCAAAACTACTGGAATGAGGGGAAACAATGTTTGAATGGCTAGAATATTCGTTTTTGTCAATTTGGGTCGGAGAATCTCTATGGGGCTATCCGATAATGCTGAGTTTACATGCTATAGGTCTAGCAATTGTGGTGGGTATATTTACGATGTTTAATTTTCGAGTGTTGGGCTTCTTTAAATCAATTGAATATTCTGCGTTTCTTGATTTTTTTAAACTGGCTTGGTTGGGCTTATTGATAAATGCTGGGTCTGGCTTCGCATTATTTTGTTCGCAAGCTACATTTTATATAACAAACACTCCTTTCTTGGTGAAAATTTCATCAATATTCATTGGTTCAATTTTGGCTTTTAGGATTCAATCAAGTCTACGATTAAATGCAGAGAATTGGGATAGCAAGTCGACAGACCCAGGAAATAAGGATCATTTGTATGCTCAATTTTCATTATTATTGTGGGCATGTGCTATTTTTGGTGGCAGATTAATTGCTTATTTGTGATTGAGGAGAGAATATGGCAGAGAATTTAATTCAATTACTAGAAGGTAGCGCACTCAATATTTGGGTATTATCGACTGCTTGGCTTTGGCCTTTGTTGGAGATTTTGCATTTTGTAGGACTGTCATTATTGCTTGGCGCCATGTTAGTGATTGATATTCGTTTGGCGGGATTTGTGCAAAAGATGAATATTCTACGAACCCACGATTTATTGCCTGTCGCCGGAATTGGTTTTTTAATCAATGCTGTAACCGGTGTATTGTTTTTTGTGGGCGATCCGGCTCGGTATGCCATTAATGTTGGATTCCAAATTAAAATGTTGTTGGTATTGATTGCCGGGCTTAATGCCTTATGGTTCGCCGTAAAAATCAACCCAGAAATGCATCGATGGGAACCGCACGCTGATACTAATATAGCTGCAAAGACAGTGGCTTATGTATCCCTAGTTGCGTGGTTCGGAGTTTTGTTATTAGGTCGCTTGATTCCTTATGTGAGTACTGGTTAGATAAGGCAAATTCTTTTGTTTGTTGACCTGATCGAGTATATTTTCATTGAAGCAATTTTCCAGTAGATCAGCCTTATCCAGTAAGAATTTTCGTATTTATTTTTCAGGCAATATTTTGTCTGTTTTAGGAGTCTGGGTACAGCGTTTATCACTTGGGTGGCATGCTTGGGAGTTAAGTGAGTCGGCTTTAGTTGTGGGTTTGGTGGCAGCGGCCCAATATATACCATTACTTCTGTTGACACCTTTTTTTGGTGTATTTGCTGATCAATTTAAACCCAGATCCAGCGCAATCATCATGCACGTAATACTTATGTTAGTTGCGTTTATATTAAGTTTTTTGACATTTATCGATGTTATGGATGTTACTTACCTGATCGCTCTATCTTTGCTTTATGGTATTGCAAATAGCGCTTATTCACCGGTCCGTTTGGCTTTGATTCCAGTTTTAGTCTCTTCAAATCAATTATCAAGCGCCGTAGCGATCACCTCAGCAGGATTTAATTTATCAAGATTTTTGGGCCCAGGAATCGCTGGTTTTATAGTCACTTTTTATGGTTTAGGATTTGCGTATTTAGTTAATGCTGTCACATTCATTCCGGTCATAATTTCGTTGGCTTTGATCAAGGTGGTCAAAGACAAGAAGAAACGTGATCTAAACGAGAGTTATTTCCAAAAATTATATGAAGGATTTAGATATACACTCAATCATGATTTGATTAGGAGTGTCATCTTGATTGCAGGTATAAGCAGTTTCTTTGGGAGAGGGCTTATCGAATTATTACCAGTATTTGCCGCGGTCGTTTTTGAGGGCGGCAGTGATACTCTGGCTTTATTAATGGCTGCATCAGGTTTTGGTGCGGTAGTGGCAAGTTTTATTTATATGTCAGGCATTCTTGATCATAAGTTAAGCAGGGCCGTTTTCTACGGAGGTTTTGGTTTGGCTCTGTCTTGCTTGTTATTTGCAGTGACGGAATCTTTATTTTTTGGGGTAATTGTGGTGTCTTTTGTCGGATTCTTTATCACTTTTGTTGCAGTCGGTTCGCAATCAGAGGTGCAAATGAGAGTGGCTGATGAGCTGCGAGGTCGGGTTTCAAGTTTATGGACAATCGTTGTATTAGGTGGCCCCGCACTCGGTAGCCTTTTTGCTGGGATATTGGTAGGTGAGTTAGGCGTTAGGTTGACAGCGATACTTTTTTCGCTGATTTGTTTATCTTTATTATTCTATATCCAATTTAGTAGAGCTAAAAAGAAAGATACTTAAGGTTATTGCTAGTCACCGTGAACAATACCTGCAGCAATTCCTATTTCTGGAGCAACACTGTAAAAATCAAGACTAGGGCTTTCTCCACCTGCAGATTGATGAGCCGATGCTGCAGCGATCCATGTCTGCAGTTCCATTGAGCCAATGCCTGCTTCTTCAACGAGTTGATGTTGATCCCATTTGTCAAATTGATCAAGCTTTGATTTAGTTAGAACCTCCAAAAAGCGCTTATCTGCTTCTTCGTTTAATCTCATGTCTGCCGCCGTTCTTTCACCTCGTACGATCATTCCTGCACCTTCAAGATGCATATCTTCTAGGCGTTTGATCCATTCTTCTGAGGAGAGGGATGAAGCATCAACTCCCCCAGATTTCTGCCAAGCTGTGACTTCAGCTGGACCATCATCAATTTCTGGATAATAGCGTCTAGGATGATGAGACATTCCACCTGAAGCTAAAAGTAACACTCTTTTATTTGTGGATTTTGCATAGCGACCAATCGCTTCTCCCATTAATCGGGTTCGACGAAAAGGCACAAACGGCTCACAAATACAGTTAATGAAAATTGGAATCACTGGTTTTTCGGTCAGACTGCCGCACATTTCATGAATCGTTTGTGAGAATGCATGATCAATTGTCATTTTGTTTGAAGTCGCTGGGTCAATATCGTTATTCCGTAAAAAATTAATGACATCAATCGCTGCATCTGATGGTACATTCAAGTCACCGGAGAAACCGCCAATATCTTCAGTTGCCGTCGCTGAAATACCAACGCAAAATGCTGGCATGAGGTTCAAAAAGAAGCCATTAAAGTGGTCTGAACCAAAAGCAATCACTAATTCTGGGTCGAAATTTTTAACTGCTTCTGCACGATCTTTGTATGCTTGTTGCAGAGCATCCCAATCTTTTGGTTCTTGTGCATAACAATGTAGAAGCGGACTATGCGAGGCACACACAAGTGAGGTAGTCATATTTTATTTCTTTTTTAATTTTAATTAATGTTATTTTGGAACAAAGAATACAATTAGGCAATATCTTCAGAGTATAATCTCATTATGAATCATTCTAGTTTTTGGCTGAAGTCTAATAAAAAAGTTCTGTATTTTTGTTTATCAGTTGCTTCAATAATACTTATGGAGCTAGTGTTTGCACATGGCGTCGCTGGGAAAGATGCGGCCTATCTTCAGCAAAATAATGGCCTAGCTTTATCCGTCTTTACCTACTTGGGCGCAAAGCACATGGTTACCGGTTACGATCATCTGTTGTATTTGTGTGGCGTTATTTTCTTCTTGAATCGACTAAAAGATGTTGCTCTATTTGTCTCTTTGTTTGCAATAGGGCACAGCATTACCCTTCTTTGGGGTGTACTAGGTGGTGTACATGTCAATCCATATATAGTTGATGCCATTATTGGCCTATCGGTGGTTTATAAGGCATTGGAAAATCTGGATGGGTTAAAACAGATATTAAGATATCCACCTGACCCTAAGATTGCGGTTTTTTGTTTTGGGTTGGTGCACGGTTTGGGTTTGTCAACAAAGTTGCAGGACTTTTCCCTATCAGAGGATGGACTGATAGCGAATATAATTGCCTTTAATGTTGGTGTTGAGATTGGTCAATTAATTGCATTAATTTGCGCGCTCTTTTTGATAAATGCGTGGCGTATACAGGGTGGGTTTTATCGGCATTCTAGATCATTTAACTTCGTCTTAATCTTTTTAGGACTCTTGTTGGCAGCTTATCAGGTATCTGCTTATTACTTATCAGTTGGCAGTTAACATTTCTTTTCAAAAAAAATCTTATCAATATCTTTTGTGCATGATGATTTGTGCGAATGTTTTTGCTCAATCTGAGAATGACGAACTCAATGAAATTATTGTCTGGGGCAGAGAGTCCGATTTAATCGGTCTGACCGATTCGGCTTCCGAAGGCATAATTGGAAAAGAAGATTTAGAAGATCGTCCTTTATATAGAGTCGGTGAGTTATTTGAATATATCCCTGGAATGATTGCTGTTGCTCATAGTGGCGGCGGTAAAGCCAATCAATATTTTTTAAGAGGTATTAACCTCGATCACGGTTCAGATTTTGCTATGAATTTTGAAGGCATGCCTGTCAACCTGAAAAGTCATGCACATGGAAATGGGTATCTGGATGCGCATTTTATTGTGCCTGAGCTGATAAAAACCATGTCTTATACAAAAGGAACGCATTTGGCTGAGATGGGCGATTTTTCTTCTGTTGGATCAGTGACATTTGAAACTGTGGATCATTTAGATGAGGGTGTAGCGAAATTGACCTTGGGGAGTCACGATTATCGACGCTTGATGGCAGCTGATTCTTGGAGTACGGGTACTGGTGAATTGCTATTGGGAGCTGAGATTAAAAATTACGATGGTCCTTGGATAACACCCGAAGATACTCAATTATTTAATGGATTTGTTAAGCACACATCCACGATCATGGGCGTGCATTCTGAAACAATCGCAACTTTCTTTAGCAATAAATGGAATGCCACAGATCAAATTCCCTTGAGAGCAGTTAAATCCAAATCGATAAGTCGTTATGGAGCGATTGATCCATTCCAGGGAGGTAAAACCCACCGATTTAGCTTCATTTCAAATCTAACTGGCAAAGACACGAATTTTACTGGTTATCTCTCTAACTATTCTTTGAATTTGTTTGCCAATCCAACTTATTTCTTAAATGATGCAGTGAATGGCGATCAAATAGAGCAGGAGGATGATCGTTGGATTGTCGGGGGAAAAATAGTTCGAGAGATGACAGTTGATTTTTTTAATAGGAAGAACAATCTTAATATGGGAGTCGAATTCCAATACGACACCATCAATGATTTGAACTTATTTAACACCAAAGCAAGAAATAGGCTTAGCTCGATTAGGGAAGACGAAATCAAGGAATTCAGTTTGGGCATGCATTTTAAGATTGAAACAAATTGGAATGAGCGGCTTAGGTCATTTATTGGTTATCGTATGGATCACTATTCTTGGGATGTGTCTGCGAAAAGAATAGAAAACTCTGGCAAGAGTGCAGACACATTATTTAGCCCGAAGCTTGATATTGTCTATTTATTAAACAACGACTGGGAATTTACTTTTAATTACGGTCAGGGTTTTCACAGCAACGATGTGCGTGCAGCTGAATTAAGTGTTGATCCTATTTCTGGTGAAAATGTAACTCCATATGATGCACTGATCTCAACCAAAGGTTGGGATATTGGTTTTCGAGGTAATTTTAACGAAAGACTGAGGGCTTCATTCTCTTATTTTTACCTAGACATGGACTCTGCTTTATTATTTGTTGGTGATACGGGAACCACAGAACCGGCTGGTGGCATTCATGTAACTGGAGTTGAAGGCGCTATTTATTGGATACCAAAGGACAATATTGTTATCGATATGACCGTAGCAAAAAATAAAGCAAAAATACCAGGATTACCTAAAAATAAAAATTTTGTACCCGATGCGCATGATTTTGTTGCATCATTGGCAGCTATTTTATATTTCCGCAGTGACGCCAATGCTTCTATAAAATTACGTCACTTTGGAGACGCTCCTCTTGTAGAGGATAAATCGAGATCTAAGGAGGCATCAACCATTTTAAATATGAGTGTGGAATATCCATTTAAGGGCACTATTATTGAACTAGACGTATTTAATATTTTGGATAAAAAAGCGAATGACATCGAATATTTTTATGAGAGTAAATTGATGAATGAGGAAAGTGGGGTAGGGGATTATCACTTTCACCCAAGTAATGGAAGAGAATATAGATTGACATTAAGTTATAATTTTTAATGTCATTAAGACAAAGATATTGAATGTATAAAGCAAATAAACAGAGGAAAATTTTTTATGTCAATGATTAATAAAGTAATTGGGATCCTATTAGGTGCTACATTGGTGGCGGTATTATTTGTTCTGCCTGCTGAATATGGAATTGATCCGACGGGCATTGGCGGAAAACTCGGGTTGCTTGAATTATCGGAAGGCCCTGAAAGTAATGCTGTTGAAGAAGTTGAGGTAAAGGTTATAAAGGGGAGTTATCCCAGTATTCCTGAGGAATTTGATTCTTGGTATCCAGACACTCTTGGCGAACCATTCTCAAAAACACACAATAATGTATTTTCTTCTGAACAAATAATTGTTGATCTTCAAAGTGGAGAGCAAGTTGAATATAAGGCAGTT
>JAYZHY010000188.1:0-3514 GCA_036166115.1 Pseudomonadota bacterium
ATTAAATTATATTTGTAATTGCTGTCCATATATTTTCAAGAAGAATTGGTTGAGCTGCTTTATTTGGATGTATACCATCATCTTGCATCAGATTATTGTTTAGAGCTACATTTTTCATAAAAAACTCAATCAATTTGATATCATTCTCATCGGCAAGTTCATGGTATATTTTTTCAAAATCTGCTGTATAACGAGGTCCATAATTTAATGGAATTTTTATACCTAAAAGCAATACAGAGGAATTCTTAACAATACTTGTCTTGATTATTTTATTTAGGTTACTTTTAATTAGCTTAGTGGGAAAACCGCGCAAGCCATCATTTCCACCTAGTTCAATTATTATTAAATCAGGAGTATATTTTTCAAGAATATTGTCAATGCGCGCAACACCTCCTTCGGTTGTTTCTCCACTGATACTGGCGTTTACTACGTGATGACTATATTTGTGTAGCCTTAGTTTTTCTTGCATAAGAGATGGCCATGCTTGATCGATTTCAATACCATATCCGGCACTGAGGCTATCGCCAAAGATGATTATATTTGGCTGCTCATTGGCGTTAACAATAGGACATAATAGACAAGATACATAAATAAAGAGTTTTTTCATGAATATTAAATTACCCGTTAATGATCATTTGTTTGTATTAGAAGATGTTAGCAAAACTGTTACAAGCCCAGAAGGTCAATTAACAATTCTAACAGACATAAACTTTACAATATCACGTGGAGAATCTGTAGCAATAGTTGGTGCTTCCGGGGCAGGCAAATCGACACTTCTTGGTTTAATGGCTGGCCTAGATGAAACTTCAACGGGCAAGGTTATTTTTAACAATCAAGATTTAGCAGCATTGGACGAGGATGGAAGAGCAGATGTTAGGGCTAAAAATGTGGGATTTGTTTTCCAGTCTTTCCATTTAATACCATCACTTAATGCATTAGAGAATGTTATGTTACCGCTTGAGTTAGGGGGATCAGAAAAAGCGAAATCAAAAGCATTAGAAATTGTTAGTGAGATAGGCTTAGAAGATAGAGCGACTCATTACCCGCATCAATTATCTGGAGGCGAGAAACAGCGCGTGGCTATAGCAAGGGCTTTTGCGGGAGAGCCAGCAGTGTTATTTGCTGATGAACCCACAGGAAACTTGGATACCAAAACTGGTGAAAATATCATAAAAACAATGTTTAAATTAAACCGTGAAGCATCAACAACGCTTATTCTGGTTACTCACGACAAAGAACTCGCCATGCTATGCAATCGAGAAATTCATTTAGATGCAGGCAGATTGATTAAAGATAGCCCAAGAGATACATGAAGACTATTTCATTTGCATGCAGAACTTTTTTACGTCAAATATATTCAGGCGAAATTATCGTTTTGATTGCTGCAGTTACCATGGCGGTTGCATCACTCTCAGCCGTAGGACTATTAACTGATAGAATTAGTATTTCTATCGAAAGACAAGCAAACGAGTTATTGGCGGCAGATCTTCGGATACGTTCTCCTGAGCCCATTCCTTTTTCGTGGATTGAGTTAGCAACCAATATGAATTTAGACGTTGCTCAATCGCAAACATTCCCAACCGTTGTATATTCAGGGGCTAATAATGCATTGGCAACAATTAAAGCAGTCAGCTCAAAGTATCCTCTGCGAGGCAAAGTTAAAATCTCCGACAGTAAATTTGATGATGAATATGCTGTTAATTCTATTCCATCGATAGATGAGATCTGGGTGGATGATGCATTATTGTTTCGTTTGAAGGCCAATATCGGTGATGTCATTGCAATTGGCAATACCGATTTCAAAATTACGGCGTTGTTGCGATATCGGCCAGACCAATCGATAGGTTTTGCTTCATTGGCACCATCAATATTAATTAATCTCAGAGCTTTATCAGGCACCGGTTTGATTACAGAGGGCAGTCGAGTTAATTACTCTTTATTAACAGCTGGCGAAACAGCAATTATTGAACGGTTTGCCAAGTTGATGAAAGAAACGGTCACAGAATCAGCTCGCATTAGTGATCCTTCAGACAGCAGTCAGCGAACCAATCAAGCCATAAATAGAGCTCAGCAGTTTTTATCTTTTACTGTAATAATAAGTGTACTCTTAAGCTCTATAGCAATTGCCATGTCCGCGCGCCACTTTATGAAAAAAAGAATGGATATGGTTGCTTTAATGAAAAGTTTGGGCGCAAAAAAGAAATTTATTGTTAACACGATAATTTTACAATTATTTTTGATTGGTATGGTAGGCGTCTTCTTTGGGTGTTTATTGGGATTTCTTATTGAAAATACAATCAGCAATATGCTTTCTGGCCTGTTTGCTGGCGTATTGCCTGAACCTGGTTATCAAGCTTTATTAATAGGGTTTTTGGCGGCTTTTATTTTATTACCAGGGTTTGCTTTTTCTCCGTTGTTGCAATTGAGCAATACCTCTCCTTTGAGAGTATTGAGACGTAACACAATGCCATCAGCGCCTTCGGAGATTATTGTGGCTGGGATTGCGATGGCATCATTTGCGCTGCTCCTGTTTTATTTTGTAAGAGATATCCTTTTACTTACAATTATTATATTAGGAATGTTATTGATTTCTTCGTTGTTGTATTTTGTGGGGCGGCTGTTGGCTTCTTTTTTAGGTCAATTAAGGGGTGGCGCAGGTGCAGCATGGCGTTATGGGCTAGCGAATGTTTCAAGGCGAGGCCGTGATAGCGCAATACAAATTGTTGCTTTTGGTTTGGCTTTAACGGCTTTGCTTTTGCTGTCTTTTGTGAGAACTGATTTACTGGATGAATGGCAAAAGACTCTTGATGAAAATACACCAAATTATTTTTTAATAAATATTCAACCTAATCAAAGATCAGGCATTAAAAGTATTATTGAGCAACACAACTTTGATGCACCTGATTTTTTTCCTTTAATAAGAGCGCGTTTGTCTCAAATCAATGGAGAGACTGTAAAATCCAGAACTTACCCAGATGAGAGAGGCAGATGGCTTGCCAATCGCGAAGCCAATTTATCGTGGTCCAACACAATGAATTCGAGCAATAAAATATTGGAGGGTTTATGGTGGGAAGACGGATATACAGGCCCCCCTCTGGTTTCCATTGAAGAGAGCGCCGCCAAAGATATGGGAGTTACCTTAGGCGATAATTTAACTTTTATGATCGCAGGCGAACAAATAAATGCAACCGTATCGAGTATCAGGGAGGTTGACTGGAACTCCTTTAGCCCAAACTTCTTTATGGTCTTCTCGAGTAATACGCTCGAGTCTTTTCCGTCTACATTTATTGCCAGTATGCGTCTGGATAACAATGAAAGATTGGTATTGGCAGAATTACAGAATCATTATCCAACCGTATCGGTTGTTGATCTTGAACCTATATTACAACAAGTTCAACAAATTATAGAAAAGGTCAGCATGGCTATACAGACAGTGTTTATTTTTACCTTGGCGGCTGGGATTGTAGTGTTGTTTTCAGCAGTGCATTCAACCATTGATGAAAGGCGTTTTGAA
>JAYZHY010000189.1:0-6195 GCA_036166115.1 Pseudomonadota bacterium
GATCATGTTGATGCAAGATATTTATATTTAATTGATTTGGCCACCAATCACGATTAGATGTGCCTGAATTATTGTTACTGGTTAAAGAGCCATGCATTACCGGACATTTACCCTCACTATCTTTCGACATATTTTTTCCCTCAAGGTATGTGTAATTATCTATGAATAATAGTTTTTATTGATCAATACTGTACATATTTTTTTTATTATATTAAACAAATATATAAAGATTCTTTATTATTTACTACAGAATATTGGTGCCCCGAAGAGGATTCGAACCTCTGGCCTCAAGATTAGGAATCTTGCGCTCTATCCGACTGAGCTACCGGGGCAAAAAAAAATTATATATCTATAACATGCAACATGCATGCATAAGAATAATTAGCAATACAAATCAAAAGATAAATTTCCTATTAATGCACTGTGAATTTAAACTAATATAAAAACTTCCAGACATCTTAAGGCAAAGTAATGAAGAAGATAATAAGAAACGCAAAACTGAATGATATCGAGACAATAGCAAAATACAACATTGCCATGGCGTTAGAAACGGAAAATAAAAGCTTAGATAAAGACACAATAACCAAAGGCGTTACCTCTGTCGTAATGGACAAATCAAAGGGATTATATTGGGTGGTAGAGATTGATGGCACATTGGCCGGGCAACTTATGGTGACCTATGAATGGAGCGACTGGCGGAATGGAATGATGTGGTGGATACAAAGTGTATTTGTGCCTGAGGGTTATAGAAGACAAGGTGTTTATAAAACTCTTTATAGAAACTTAGTTGAGCTAGCAAAAACCGATAAAGAGTGTTGCGGAATAAGGCTCTATGTAGAGAAACAAAACACTCGAGCCCAAGATACTTATCTAAATTTAGGGATGAAAAATGCGGGTTACGAAATAATGGAAATTACTACAAGATAATTTATAGAAAGTTTCTCTTATTTGATTGCTCTAATTTTTTCATCTGGGTCATAAGGGTTTCCATATCTAAGTCTTATTGTTTTTGTTTTGCCAAACCATGGTATAGAAACGATATAGATATTATCGTATTCATTATCTGCGATATCGGGTACTTTTTTGCTTGCACCTAATTCAGCCATTAAGCCTGGAAGCGTGTCACTATGACCAGCCACCAAAATAATTTTGCCTTTATATCTATCTAAGATTTCCTCTAAGACTATTTCGTAATCATCTTTTTCATATTTATGGATATTCAAATTTAAAGTTCTTGCTAATGGTTCAACTGTCTCAATATTTCTTTTAAAGGATGTTGAATATATCGCATCAATACCGGTTACAACATCGGCGTCTTTTAGTTGCCTTGTAAGTTCAAAAACACGTCTCTTCCCTGCTTCAGTTAAACCTGGATCGTTATCAATAGATGTGTCTTTTTCTGCATGCCTTACAAAGATAATTGTAGTGGTGGCTTGTGATTCAAAGAACCATGCCAATCCTATTGCCATCGCCACATATATAACTGCTATCTGAACGCGTCTTCTTCGGCGTTTCTTTTTTCGACTTTCTTGTGATTCATTATTTTGCATATATTAAACAAAAGGTTAAATAGACCTCTCCGTTTTTATAAAACTTACTCTCGTTGCTTTGTCTGAATTATTTGTCAATTTCGTGATATTCGCCTTCAAATGCTTGGGAATTATTATCTCTTTGATTAGCTTTACCAAGATTAGATTCATTGTACTGCATGATTTTTCTTTTAATCCACCAAAATCTTACAGCCATTAATATTGATATAAAAATCAAAAAACCACCAATCACGAAAAAAGCAATAACGCCAAAAAACATCATAAAGCCGAGCGTTAAAATCCCACTAAGCGTCATAAAAAATTTAGCAATTGGGCTTTGTTTATGAAATTGATTAGATAGCTTAAGCATAATTTATTTTAAATTAATCCTCGCGAGGACACTAGATAAAAATCTAATTACCGTTGTGAATAATTTTGTCGTATCCTAAAGGCAGTTAAATAAATCTGGAGCACATTTTAATGTATTCAACAAAAAGAATAAATCACTTAGCTGTATTTTCGTTAATCTCAGTATTAGTTATTGCTTTACTAATAAGTGCAAAGTCAGAATCAAAAGAAAATTATGAAATTTTTCCCTCTTCTGACCTTGAATGGAGATTGGTTGGGCCTTATAGAGGCGGCAGAGTTACTACTGTAACGGGGATCAATGATGACCCTATGACTTATTACATGGGTGCAACTGGTGGTGGAGTGTGGAAGACACATAATGCTGGCGCTACCTGGGAGAATATATCCGATGGGTTTATTCAAGTAGGAACAATTGGTGCAATAGCTGTAGCAGAGTCAGATCATAATGTTATATATGTGGGCACCGGAGAATCTCCAATTAGAGGTGTGACAACAAGCGAGGGAAATGGTGTCTATAAATCTACGGATGGTGGAAAAACCTGGTCACACATTGGTCTCAAAAATTCCGGTCAAATCTCCAGAATAAAGATTCATCCAACTAATCCAGATATTGCTTATATCGCTGTGCAAGGAAAGATGTGGCGACCTTCTGAAGAAAGAGGCGTTTACAAAACAATTGATGGAGGTCAATCTTGGATTCACAGTTTAAAAATTAATAAGGACACAGGTGCATCTGATTTAAGGATTGATCCAACTAACCCTAGAATTCTATATGCTGCCATGTGGCATCATGGAAGAAAGCCTTGGTATATAAAATCTGGTGGCATTGGTGGTGGCATCTATAAATCATCTGATTCAGGAAAAACATGGAAAAAACTTACTAAAGGGCTACCCGAACTAATAGGTAAAATTGGTATCGATGTATCAGCCAGTAATCCTAAAAGGATTTACGCAATCATTGAAGCAGAACCAAAAAAAGGTGGGCTTTATCGAAGTGATGATGCCGGAGAAACTTGGGAATTAATAAACAATCACCGTGTTCTTCATTCAAGAGCATGGTATTACAATCACATAACGGCTGACCCTCAAGATGAAAATACTGTTTGGGTATTGAATGTCCCTTTAATGAAATCCATTGATGGAGGAGCAAACTGGGAAAGAATTTCTACCCCTCATGGCGACCATCATGATCATTGGATTAATCCTAATAATAATCGAAATATGATCAATGGAAATGATGGGGGCGCAACCATTACCTTTGATGCAGGTAAAACTTGGTCGAGTATTATGAATCAACCTACAGCGCAATTCTATCGTCTCATTACTGATAATCAGTTCCCATATAGAATGTATGCAGGCCAACAGGACAACTCCACTGTATCTATAGCCAGTCAATCATTCCAAGGTGGAATTGGTGTTGACGATTACCATGCAGTGGGAGGAGGAGAAAGTGCACACATCGCTTTTGACCCTGATAACCCAAAACTTATCTATGCGACGACTATCAATGGAACTCTTACCGAATTTGATAGCGAAACAAAAATCACAAGATCTATCATTCCTTACCCCGAACTAGTTTATGGCAAAGACTCAAAAGACCTCAAATATAGAGCCAATTGGAACCCACCTGTAGAGCTATCCCCTCATGACAAAAAAACAATTTATTATGGTACACAGATACTACTAAAAAGCACTGATCGAGGTATTACTTGGACTGAAATCAGCCCTGATTTAACTCGCAACCAAGAAGACAGACAAGGGAGAAACGGCGGTCCACTCACCCCTGAAAATGTCGGAGCAGAATTTTACAATACAATCTTTTACATTGTTGAATCTAAACTGAAACAGAATACTATATGGGTCGGCAGTGATGACGGCTTAATCCATCTTACAAAAAACGGTGGAAAGGAATGGGAGAATATCTCTCCGAAACATCATGATGAAGCCATGATCAATAGTATCGAACTGAGCCCACATAAAGAAGGGAGAGCTTATGCCGCTGTCACAGGTTACAAACTTAATGATACTAGGCCATATATATACAAAACTGATAATTATGGCAAAGCTTGGTATCGTATTGACAAAAATTTACCCAGTAACGCATACGTAAGGGTAGTTCGTGAAGATCCTGCAAAAGAAGGTCTGCTTTATGCTGGAACTGAAAATGGAATCTATTTCTCTCATAACAATGGACAAAATTGGCATTCACTTCAACTGAATCTTCCGAATGTACCAATCACCGATTTAAGGATTAGACAAAACAATCTCATTGTAGCAACACAAGGAAGAGCATTCTGGGTCCTGGATGATTTGTTTGTTGTCAGGCAATTTCATGATGATATAAACGATAAAGGAATTCATTTCTTTCAGCCAGATCCAACACCATTATTGCCCAACTCAAGAAGAGTAGGAAATTTCGAAGGAAAAAACCCCAACCGTGATGTGCCACTTTATTATTACCTGAAAGACAATAAAAGTAATCATGAACTCACCATCGAGATATACGATTCATTAGGAGGTAAAATTAAACATTTTTCAAATAAAGAAAGCGCTCATGATCGATGTATTTTAGGTAATATGGATCCTCGCAGTCCATTTGAAATCAATTACCCAAAAAGCTCTATTGGCCTTAATGCTTGGCATTGGAATATGCATTCAGAAAATATGCAATGCGTCGAAGATATTGCATTATTTTCTGGTTTCGAAGGACCTAGAGTCAAACCTGGTAACTACAAAGCAGTGATAAAAGTTGGCAATCTAGTTGATTCAATCAATTTTACAATTCAGCCTGATCCAAGGATAAACAGCAATGAAAGCGAAGTTAATGATTGGGCAGACCAACTAGCTATAACCAAAGAGACTTTAAATACAATTTTAAAAGAGACAAAAAGTATTAGAAATACAAAACAAGAAATACAAAATCTCATGCAAAGCAATCAACATTCAGAAAGACTACAAATAATGGCAAAAAAAGCTATTGATTCGATTGATCTATGGCAATCAAAAATCACGCAACTGAAACATCAAACTCTTGAAGATGAGGATGCATGGGAAACTATGCTGGCTGGTCAATTACGATATTTAATGGATGTCATGGATAGATCTGGCCCACCGATAACAGAGGGATCAATCTTAAGGTTAAATGACCTTAATCAAAATTGGGAGCTTCTGAAAGTTGAGCTCAAACTGATTAACGAAAATGACATTCAATCAATAAATGATTGGGTCAAGGAACAAGACGCTCCTTATATTGATAACTTACTAAATTAAAAAATGTTAAAAAAAGTAACCAACATTTTTATTCGTAATAAATACCTTGTTTTCAACGCCCTAAGTTATAACAAATATGTTATCGACAGATACTTAGATTCGTATAATAAGTACTTTTAAAACAATAACTTATAAATATAAACTCAATTAATTTATTAACTATAGAGGCTTGTATGCCGTGACTTTAATTTCGATAAGAATCAATGGGTGAGGCAATTGATGAACGGCAACCGTAGTCCTTGTTGGGCCATTATTATCAAAGAACTCTGCATAACTTTCATTGTATCCTTTAAAATCATTCATATTGACTAAAAATGTTGATAAATCTACAACATCTTCAAGACTGGCTCCTTCTGACGCAAGAATATCATTAATATTTTCAAGCACAGCTCGTGTTTGCTCTTTTATATCTAATTGCGTATTACCCATTTCATCAGAATTTGCACCACGAAAAGTGCCATCCTGATTTCTAGATGAAACCCCAGAAACGAATAGAAAATCACCCACTCTCTTGATGTGTGGGTACTTACCTCTTGGTTTGGCTTTTTCTTTTAAGGTCTTAGAGGTTGTTTCCATGATTTATCCTCTTTATGTTAGTTTTCTAATTTATCGATTATCGAAACGTCATCGCCATTATGATATCTCTTGTCAAGCCATCCGTTTTCATCATAATCACTCATACAAGCCTCAGCTAAAGCCTCCATTTCCGTGAGTGCCCCGGATCCTTTAGCATTCATTAAGGCAGAAATCCTGATTAACTCATGATTTCCAGCATAATTTCTTTCGTATAACTCGTGACGACCTCCAAATTCAGTGCCAATCGCATCCCAAAGAAGTTTCATGATCTTAATACGTTCAACATGATCCATGCCTTTTGATCCTCTTACATATTTTTTTAAGTATTTATCTATTTCTGAATTTTTGAAATCCTTACTACTTGAGGGTAAATAAATTAATCCCGAAGCAACTATTTTCTCAATAATTGATTTGATTTGAGGGTAAGCCTCAGTTGAAAAAATGCGATATG
>JAYZHY010000190.1:0-2878 GCA_036166115.1 Pseudomonadota bacterium
ATTATAACAGACGCTCATACTCAGAAATGGCAAAACGATCTGTCATGCCTGCAATATAATCAGCAATTTTTCGGGCTTTTCTCATATCAGTGCTTTCCCTTAACCCAGAAAAGAATTGAGTTGGCAAAGAGTCTGAATCCGACATATATTCCTTAAAAAGATTTTTCACCATCTTCTCCGCTTGATGTGTCATTTTTTGAACTGCTGAATGTCTGTATAAATTCTTCCTAAGAAAGCTTTTTAATTCTTGATGTTCTTCTTTTATATTCTCACTAAACCCAACGATATAAGATTTTCTATTTCTGATGTCTTCAATTGACTTTGGCGTGAGCTCGTCTATGAGATTATTTGTATTAACAACCAGATCATTAATGACATAACTCACCATATGGCGTAATGCTTCATGAATTAGGCGTTTCTCGGAAATTTTCGAATATTTCTTTTTAGTTTTTTGTAAACATTTCTCAAAGATTGTAACTTGTGATAACTGCTTAAGACTCAGCAATCCCGCTCTATAACCATCATCGATATCATGGTGATTGTATGCTATGGCATCTGCCAAATCAGCCAATTGAGCTTCTAGTCCTGGCTGCCGTCTTTCTATAAATCGTCTTCCAATATCGCCAAGATCTTTGGCATTACGTGATGAACAATGCTTCAAGATTCCCTCACGAGTTTCATAAGTAAGATTAAGGCCATTAAATTCTGCGTATCTAGATTCGAGTTGATCAACAACACGTAACGATTGCAGGTTATGTTCAAATCCACCGTAATCTTTCATGCACCAGTTAAGCGCATCTTGTCCAGCGTGGCCAAATGGCGTATGACCTAAATCATGAGCCAGAGCAATTGCTTCAACAAGCGTTTCATTAAGATTCAAAGCATTTGCTATAGTTCTCGCTATTTGTGACACTTCGAGAGAATGTGTCATTCTTGTCCTATACAGATCGCCTTCATGATTAACGAAAACCTGAGTCTTATATACCAACCGACGAAATGCACCAGAGTGAATTATCCTATCTCGATCTCTCTGGAATTCACTACGAAACAAAGGTGCCGCCTCTTTAAATTGCCTTCCTAAGCTATTACTTTCTTTGGCAGCATAGTTTGCAAGTACCTTTTTTGCTGGGACGTTCAAATTAAGACAAGGTTTTATTTATTACATCTAAGATTGTTTCATGTCTGATATTTTCTTCAATATACGCATTACCCAAAGAACGTAATAATACCAATCGAAGTTGTTTTGCTTTCACTTTTTTGTCCAGCAACATTTTTTCAAGCATCTCATTCGCATCAATTAAATCCACTTTATGTGGTAAATGTGCTTTTTTGATGAGTGTCTCTAATCTTTCTAAATCGTAGTTTTCTATTGGACTTATCTTTGCCGCCAAAATCATCCCTATAGCTACTGCTTCTCCATGTTGTAACTTCCCGTATCCTAATATGTTTTCTAGTGCATGAGCAAAAGTATGACCAAAATTTAATATTGCTCTTTTGCCCATCTCAAATTCATCGTCACTGACAATTTTTGCTTTAATGCTGCAGGAGATTGAAATTGCATGAATTAATGCTTCAGGTTTCTTATTTAATAAATTACTTATATTTTCTTCTAGCCAGTTAAAGAAATCTTTATCGAATATAGCGCCATATTTAATAATCTCAGCTAAACCACATATAAGCTCTCTTTTTGGCAAAGTAGAAAGCGTATTAATATCAATCAATACCAAACTAGGTTGATAAAAGGCGCCAATAAGATTCTTTCCTTGCGAATGATTAATGCCTGTTTTTCCGCCAACTGAAGAGTCTACCTGAGATAATAATGTTGTTGGTATTTGTATATATGGCAATCCACGCATATAAGAAGCTGATGCAAAACCAACAATGTCTCCTATTACTCCGCCCCCTAAAGCAATCACAGTTGAATCACGGCTTGCTTTCATCTCAACCAATTTATCAAGTACCTGAGACCAAACATGAAATGTCTTATTGCTTTCACCGTCTGGTAAAATCAATGTTTCGACTTTCTTATTCTTTATGCTTGATAATAATAAGTCTAAAAACAAAGGTGCCACAATCTCATTAGTAACAATCAAGCAATCCTTGCCTTTAATCCATTGATCAAAGTCAAATTTGTTCTCCAGTATCGAGGCACCTATTGTTATTGGGTATGCTCTATCGCCCAATTCAACATCAATGATTGTTTGATTTTTCAACTTAATTACCTATTAATCTAGTATTAGATTATATTATTTTTTATTTGATCTTAATCAAATAATATTCCTCTTTGTTATTTCATTAAATATCTCTTTTGCCACGCTATTAATCTTCCTTCCATCTGTCATAATAATAAAATCCGCTATATTTCGATATAGAGGATCACGAATTTCCATTAAATCACCAAGAACTTTTCGAGGATCCTGATTAACAAGCAGTGGTCGTTCTTTGCCTCTAGCTGTTCTCTCTATTTGTTTTTTAATACTGGCAAATAAATAAATTACTATACCTCTTGAGATAAAATGCTTGCGATTATGCTCGCTTAATATGGCGCCACCACCTGTTGCCAAAACAATATTATTCCTTTCTGTAATTTCATTGATGATATTTTTCTCTCTTTTCCTAAATCCTAACTCGCCTTCTTTTTCAAAAATAAATGGAATATCTACCCCAGTTCTCAATTCAATTTCTTCATCAGAATCAATAAACTCATAATTCAATAATTTTGCTAATTGGCGCCCAACAGCAGTTTTGCCAGCTCCCATTGGGCCAACGAGAAAGTAATTTTGTGATTGATTCATATTTTTCTCCGTGTAAGCCGTATAAATTATCCTACTAACATGACTCTCTTCTAACCAAATAACATAAGATTATTCGACACAAT
>JAYZHY010000191.1:0-3021 GCA_036166115.1 Pseudomonadota bacterium
AAATTTATTCCATAATTTGTTGTTGCTAATTTGTGTTTTGGGTTTTCAGATGAAAAGAAATAGGAGTGGAGAAAGTAAAATTTAGGATCAACAATGCCATTAAGAAGGCTGTTGGAAACATCAGGTATCACATCATTCCATCCCATGTGAGGTAAATACTGATTTTCAGAAGATGCTTCTTGCTTGAATCGAATTACTTCGGCGTCAAACCATCCAAGACCAGGTAAAACACCTTCTTCACTTCTAAGTGTCATCATTTGCATTCCGACACAAATACCCAAGATGGGAACTTCTTTTTCTAGAACTAGAGATTCTATCGTTTCTCTTAAACCTGAATCATTCAGTCGATTCATTGCCCAGTCAAATGCCCCTACTCCTGGCAAAATGAGCTTTTCAGCTTGAAGTAAATGATCTCTGGTTGAAGCAACATTTACAGAAATATTTAACTTGGAGTAAATATTATAGAATGCTCTAATATTTCCTAAACCGTAATCAATTATTGTCACTGAAGACTCTATTAGAATGCTCCTCCACGTGTCGTTCCTGCAATCTTGGATAACGCCCACTCACCGAGCTGAAAAACACGATGCATATTTCTATAATCCCAATAGTGCTTTTTTGGCATTTCATGCAACTTCCTTAATTCTGATTCGTCTATTCCCAGTTTAGTCGCTACATATTCAAAATCTTGTTGCATCAACTCAGGATCATAAGGAGGCTCACTCAGTCTTTCTAATGCCTCCTCTCTAGTCATCTGATCGCTCAATATAAGGCTGGAGAATTGAGCACGTCTTACATCAATACCAAACCTTGAAGGCAGCCAATATCCTTCAAAAAAACGAGTAAATCTAGACTCAAAATGCTTTTGCGGATAAGGCTTCCAATTATAAATTTCCTGGAGAGTAGAAATGGCATCTTTTTGAAAAAAGGGCATGTAATTTAGAGGCTTAAATACTTTTATCCCTCTGAAATAACGTAGATAAAATTTATGGTACAAGATAGAACTAAAAGGATAAGACTCCATTTCTATAGTTCCAAATTTATTGAGAATATCTCTTATCTGAATAAGATCAGTACCCCAATAGAAAATATCAAGGGGAACAGAGACAGATTCTGAAGCTATATTCCCCCCATTTAAGATGTACTTAATGTCATTCTCCTGTGCGAACTTGTATAGAACAGCAATAAAACTGTGATCCTGAGGAATATCAATATGCGGAACGCCACTTTTAAACATGGCAAGCTGAAAATCCTTCATCTCCTGCCAATTAATGACTTCTGTATAAAGATCTAGTCGCAACTTATCAACCAAAACATTAATATTATGTACAGCTAGCTCTGAATTCCATCCGCCGTCTACATGAAAAACTAATGGTCTAAGGCCATATTCCGTAACCATTTTATGTAGCATATAAGAACTATCAAGTCCCCCGCTCAGTCCCATTATGCTGTCAAACTCTTTACCCTCACCCTCTTTCTTTATCAAGGCAACAGTTTCCTGAAGCTGCTCATCGCCTTGATAGCCAGTATGCCAGTGCTTCTTGGTGTTATTTTGGAAGTCATTAAAAGTATTACTTATGCCATTCTCGTCAAAAAAGACATCAGAATAAGTAGTATCCACGACCAATTTTTTGCAGATTTTGTAATCTTCAGGGTTCATAATTCTTACTTTATTGCTTGCTTAACTCTTGAATCAGGCTTACCTGGACCATGAATGATCTCTTTAGACATTTGGCCGCTAATTTTCATTTCTAAAGTCTTAAGCTCCTTCCATCTATATACGTCTGTCCAAAGTTGAGCAGAATGGTAGCCTACTTTCCCTGCCTTCCATAAGCCTCGATAAATCAAAAAATATAAAAACAAGAGTTGATATCTTCCAGGTATTTTATAGAAATGATGCTTAAGCCACATTCTTCTTTCTAAACTGCTTCCCAAAAGTCTTGGCTTGACTGAAAGCTCAGGTTTAGAGTAACTGGCGACTGCCTCAGATGATGAATACTCATTCTGCTTTTGAATCCAGTGATGGAGGTTTGGGCTATCTAAATGTTCCATAACTCCATTAATTAATTTTACATCTCCATCGACCATAGGATGTTCATTTACTGAAACATCTGAGAACTCACATTTACCGGTTCTCCAAACCCTTAACACTGTATCCCAGATGGGCAATGGTGTACCCATCAACCACCAACGACGATTAAATTCTAGCCCATCATACAAACCAGATTGAATTGCATCGAAAATATTCTTTTTTATTTCATCAGATAATCGCTCATCCGGATCTAATTTCATCGTCCATTTTGCAGTTATTGGTAATTCATTGAGTGCATAATTCCACTGATCTCCAAAACCCCTAAATTTTCTTTGAATAATATGAACTCCATGATCAAGAGCGATATCCACTGTCCTATCTTGGCTAAAGCTATCAACAATAAAAACCTCTTGAGCCCAATCTTTTACGTTATCGAGAACGCCTTCTAAATTATGCTCCTCATTGAGTGTAATTAAGACCACTGCAATGGGAATATTACCGGCTTTCCATGTAGATTTTTTTTCTATCTTTTCTTCCATAATTTTTATTTCAGTTGAGAGGCTAGCTTATTTCCCAAGCATAGGATAGAGAAAGTCGGGTTAGCCGTTCCTGCACTTGGTAAAACAGCGGTACTGACTGACCATAAATTGTCTAGTCCTTTGACTTTAAGCTCAAAGTCAACAACTGCCTTTTTATCTAAGCCCATTCGGCAAGTTCCCACTGGGTGATATGCATCATGTGGTTTCTTTGAATGAAAATCTAACTCTCTTGGAATCAATCTAGGTATATCCTTATCCGAATCAGGCCAAAGATCTAAAATTCTCTCTGCAACCATCTTAATGTTATCAATATCTTGTTGATTTACACTCCAGTTAATTTTTAACTTACGCCTTCCATATATATCATGATCATCTATAAGCACAACCCTGTTATCAATAGAACGATGCTGTTCTATATCTAGCTGTAGGTGAGATTTTGTTTCGTTAGAA
>JAYZHY010000192.1:0-2834 GCA_036166115.1 Pseudomonadota bacterium
CGTCAGTGTGACTATCGATCGCTAGAGCCAATAAGACTCATCCTATTGGGACCAAATCAAACACCTGCCTTCACATATCCATTTAACATGTGTAGGCTGTAGTCATGTTTAAAAAATTATCTCTCATTGCCACGCTTGTTCTCTTATCTGGCTTAAGCTGGAGCCAAGGGTGCGTTGAAGGTGATTGCAAAAATGGAATAAGTACTTTTGCTTTTAGCAATGGCGACAAATATGTGGGCGAATATAAGAATGGCAAAAAACATGGGCATGGCACATATTCCTATATCGATGGTGACAAGTATGTAGGCGAATGGAACAATGGCGATAAAAATGGCCAAGGCACCTACACCTACGCAAATGGCAATAAATACATCGGTGAATGGAAGGATGACAAGTTTCACGGAAAAGGCATCTATACAACTAAAAACAACCAGTACAAAGGTAAATTTAAAGATGGTGATTTTGTTGGACAGCACACTAGCACCTACGCTCACGGCCAACAATACGTTAGGGTTAGCTTAAGAAAGGTAATCAACGAAGACAAAACACCTTGAGTTATAAATGCAGTTCATTGAAATAAATAAGAAACTAATTATTTTTAGCTTATTTTTAGCGATCAGCAGCGTATCTATGTCTGCTGAATATGATCCTGGTGGAAAAAATCCTGATAATGATGACGTTATTTATTACTTTGGTTATGGCTCAAATCTTGATGAAGATTATATGCGTCAGTGGACGCCGAGCTTGAAATTTGTTTCGCTTGCAAGATTGCCGAACTTTGAAATCCAATTTAGAAAATACTCAACAGACTTAGAGGGCGGAATAAGCAGTATTATTGAAAAACCAGGTGGCATGGTACAAGGCGTTGTCTATACGATTGAAAAGTCAGAGATGGAAGCATTGGATGTTTTGGAAGATGTTCCACTAGGCATATATAAACGTGAGACATTCAAAGTTATCAGTGAAGATGGCACTTGGTATAATGCCGACTTGTATCGTGTTGTCACCCCTCAAGGTCCGTTTATACCTTCTGTTAAGTATTTGGGAATTATGATTAAAGGTGCAAAAGCGCAAGGCATCAATCAACCTTGGATTGATTATTTAGAAGCGCTACGCGAAGAAATTATTGTGGGTAATTAAACACCATCAGTTATTTAATTAAAAAAAATAAATTAGGTATATTAATGATTAGTTTATGCCAACATAACAAATCATATATATGCAGATTCATAATAAAAAAATAGCGATTTTTGATAATAGTTATGTCGCACTTCCTGATGACTTTTATCAACATATCAATCCTGTTCCGGTAAAATCTCCTAAATTAATTATTTTTAATAAAAATCTAGGAACAAATATTGGTGTTGATACTAATCAATCAGAAAAATACTACGCTCAACTTTTTTCTGGAAATATTATTCCAGATGGAGCATCTCCAATAGCTTTAACTTATTCAGGACATCAGTTTGGACATTTCGTGCCTCAATTAGGTGACGGCCGTGCAGTGCTTTTGGGGGAAGTAACTACTACTGAAAATAATCGTCATGACATTCAGTTAAAAGGTTCAGGAAGAACAAAATATTCAAGACAGGGTGATGGAAGATCTCCAGTTGGTCCTGTCATAAGAGAATATATTCTCAGCGAGGCTATGCATGCTCTGAATATTTCTTCAACTCGCTCTCTTGCAGTAGTTACTACAGGAGAAGAAGTTTTTAGAGAAATTCCTCTGCCTGGCGCAGTGCTAACGCGTGTCGCAAGAAGTCATATCCGGATAGGTACATTTGAGTATTTTGCAGCCCGACAACAAACAGATAACCTAAAAAAATTGGCCGATTATGCAATCGACAGACATTTTCCTGAGATAAAACCTTCAGCGGACCCTTATCCAGAATTCTTAAGGGTAGTAGCAGAAAATCAAGCTAAACTTATTGCGCAATGGATAGGTGTAGGGTTTATTCATGGTGTAATGAATACTGATAACACATTAATATCAGGAGAAACAATAGACTATGGTCCATGCGCTTTTTTAGAACATTATGATCCATCCATGGTATTCAGCTCCATAGATAATCACGGTAGATACGCTTTCGGAAATCAACCAAAAATTATCCAGTGGAATATTGCTTGTCTCGCCGGATGCCTTATGCCTCTTATTGAAAAAAATCAAGAAGAAGCTAAGAAAAAAATCAGCAAAGTCATCGAAGATTTTCCAACGCTAATCAACAGTAAAATATCTGAAATTATGTGCCAAAAAATAGGGCTCAGTTCAAAACAAAAAGATGCTGATAAGTTATTAAAAAAGTTACTAAAAATTATGAAGAATAATCGTTCTGACTTCACGCTAACATTCCGTAGTTTGTCAGACGTATTGATAAACGGAGATGATGCTGATTTCTATAAGCAGTTTAACGCAAAAATTGAAGTCTCAGAATGGTTGACTGAATGGCTATCAACCATTGAAATCCAAAAAAAATCTAAGCATGATATTTTCATTTCAATGCAAAAAATTAATCCTCTATATATACCTAGAAATCATCTAGTTGAAAGGGCTATTAAAGCTGCTGTTGAAAATAACAATTATTCAGTAATGAAAAACTTGTGCTCTATTCTTAGTCAACCCTTCAAAGAACAAAAAGTAGATGTTGATTATAAGAATCCTGCTCACCCTTCGGAAATCGTTTATAAAACCTTTTGTGGCACTTAAAAAAATTAATTACTAATAATTTAATGTACAAAATTATTATTATTTTAAACTTCATCTTTCTTGCATCTTGTGGAAGCGAGAATGGAGATTATCCTTCAGTTGCAACACCTATACCGACAATAGTTAATCA
>JAYZHY010000193.1:0-3394 GCA_036166115.1 Pseudomonadota bacterium
TATCATGGCCTTTCTTTCAATTATGATCTTGATTTGTTTCCCTTCTCTGGAATCAACACATGCGGCTTTGAAAATCTAGAGATCACTTCTCTTAAGAAATTGAGAGAAAAAGAAGATAAGAATACTGTACAAGAAATCATACTTAATTACTTGCGGCATAACTTAATTACATCAATACATATTTAGCCATCAAGATGAATTCAACTTTATTAATCTCTCGGGTGTACCGACATCTTCCCATACACCCTCAAAAAGACTCCCTTTTATACATTGATTATCAATCAATTTATTTAGTAACGGGACAATAGAAAATTTCTCTGGCTTCATGCCTTCAAATGCCTTTGGATCGTATAATGCAATTCCACTGAAAGTTAAAGTTGGATTGATTTTACGAATAACCGTATTATTATCAAGATCAAAGTCACCTTTTAATTTATATGTCGGTTTTGGTACTAAAATTAAATGCCCTAATACCCCGTCTTCCAAGATAATTTCTGGAACAATAAAATCCGTATAAATGTCTCCATTAATAACCCAAAAAGGATAATCACCTAATAAAGGCAGGGCTTTGGTTATCCCTCCTCCTGTTTCAAGGATCTCGTCACTTTCTGAGCTATATGTAATCTCCAAACCAAATCTTTCGCCTGAACCTGCAAATTCAACAATCTTTTTTCCTAACCAACCCAAATTTATCACTACCTTCCTTATGCCTGATTTTATAAGCATTTTGAAATGTCTCTCCAGTAAACATTCATCATCTATCTTCACTAAGCATTTTGGTAAATTATTGGTTATGGGTTTTAAACGCTCCCCTCTTCCAGCTGCTAATATCATCGCATGCATAATAGTTATTATTTATATGTTGAACATTGACGTTCAACCAAAACCTTCAAAAAGTCTAATTCTGAATACTTAGCGGAAGCATTAAAAATATATTTAAGTGTCCTTGGAATATCCTTAAGATAATTATCCTTTCCATCACGATGCTTTAAGCGTGCAAATATTCCTATAGCCTTCAAGTGCCTCTGAATGCCCATTAAATCAAAAAATTTTAGAAATTCTTTTCTATTCATTCCTGTTTTTAAACAAGAATCTATATTTTCATAAAATTTAAGCGCGAACTTATAAACTTTTTCCTCAGGAAGTGAAATATAACAATCTCTTAACAGGGAAACCAAATCATATGTAATAGGACCTATCACTGCGTCTTGAAAATCGAGTATTCCTGGATTATTTTCAGATAAATACATCAAATTTCTTGAATGATAATCACGATGCACAAGAACTTGAGGTTGATTCCTTGCATTTAAATAAAGGTGGTGAATACATCTTTGCCATTGCTCTATTTGATTTTTATTAAATCTGAGGTTCAATTCTTTATGATAAAACCATTCAATAAACAACATCATCTCACTTTCAATTATTTCTTTATCATAAGATTGAAATAATCTAGAAAATAATTTCCCTTGCTCTTGTAATCTAATTAATGCATCCAATGCATCGTTGTACAAACAATCTGCTTTAATGGTTCTACTAGTTAGTATATCAAGATACTGCTTTTCACCAAGATCACTCATTAATAAAAACCCTTGATTAAGATCGATATCTATTATGATAGGTACAGTAAGGTCCATTTTATTGAAAAGTTCTGCTATTTTAATAAATGCTTGGCAATCCTCTCTTTCTGGCGGTGCATCCATCACAATAAAAGATGTTTCTCTCTTAAATACTCGGAAATATCGACGAAAACTGGCATCAAAAGAAGCTAACTCTATCTTTTGGTAGGGTTCACCTGAATGACTACTAAGCCATTTTTTAAGCTTTTTGTAACGATCATCATTTATTTCAATTTGTGTGTTAATTTCTTTTCCTTTAACTTTAAATATTCAATAAAATATAAGGATTATAGTCAATATTGCGTATTGAATGATATGAGGTTACTTCTAACACAATAATTGTAATTTTTCTAACCAAAAAAATGTGTAAATTTTTGCTTAAATCTTTTTTCCAATTTCTTTTAATTATTTTTTGTATTCAGAATAATGCTTTTTCTGAACAATTTTCAGTTTGCAATATCCCGAATACTGGAATTCCGGAAAAAAATCTTGATAGATCCATTAGCTTTGAAGCAGATAATATAAATCTTAGTATTGGTTCAAAACCAACAACCAATTTAATTGGCAATGTTACAATTAACAATAACGACAGCACTACAACCTCAAACGAAGCTATATATGATCCAACTAATGAATCATTGATATTAAATGGAGAAGTCCGTTTCGCCGACAAAAATGTCAACGTAACAAGTCAAACGGCAGAATTTTCATATTCAACAGGCACGATTTCGTTCGAACAAGCTGCTTTCGATCTGAATGAAAACTCCTCTCAAGGTAATGCTGAGTCAATAAAGATCCAAGAACAAGGTATTTTGACCCTAAATAATGTTAGTTATACAACTTGCCCCATAGAATCAAATGGGTGGATTATAAATGCTCAAGATATATTACTCGACCCCAATAAAGGAAAGGCATCTGCAAGAAAAGTTGGATTAAAATTTAAAGGTATACCAATTCTCTATATACCAAAAATTTCCTTCCCAATAGATAACTCTCGTAAATCTGGTTTTCTTGCCCCGGAAATTGGTGGCGGAGGAAGAAGTGGCAACGAATTTAGATTACCTTTTTATTTTAATATAGCAAAAAATTATGATGCAACTATTACTCCCAGACTGCTTACTGGACGAGGATTTCAACTAGGAAGTGAGTTCAGATATATCAATCAAAACAATAACACTAAGCTAAAATTTGATTATCTAGAAAATGACAATATATATGGGAAATCTAGGCACTACATACAATTTAACCATAAAACTAATTTTAACAATGGATTACGTGCACTAATAGATTTTGGAGACACGTCTGACGGCCATTACTTCGAAGATTTAGGAGGTAATCTAAGCCTAACAAGTATAACTCACTTAAACCAGAGCCTTCTTTTTGATGCATATGGTAAGAATTGGTCATTTATTGGTCGATTCCAGAATTTTCAAACCATCGATGAAAATATTAGTCAAGGTGAAAGGCCTTATTACCGACTACCGCAAATAAAGTTTGCTACTTCTTTACCTTACAAACCATTTGGAATCTCAGCATCACTTGATAGTGAGATTGTCTATTTTGATAGAGAGTTTGGTGTAACTGGATGGCGAATCGATGCCGAACCTCAAATCGATTGGACGATAAAAAATGATGGGTGGTATATCAATCCATCTTTTTCTTGGAAACATACTCAATATGAATTAAAGAATTTCAGTAAAGATCAAAGTGCAAATCCATCCAGAAGCATTCCGATTACAAGCATTGATGCTGGTTTATTTTTTGAAAGAAAATTAGGA
>JAYZHY010000194.1:0-6886 GCA_036166115.1 Pseudomonadota bacterium
CGCTTTTTCAAAAAGTGGCTTTGGTTCTACTCAAAGGACAATTCGTCTTAAATCTGCCGAGGAAAAATCGATTACCGTTGACTTAGCTGCCGTTCTTGGGAGAGTCGTAATTTCGGTAAATCAAAAGGACGCAGAAATTTTTATAAATGGAAAAAAAGAAGGCGACGGCAACTTGGAAATTGATTTACCCACAACTAATCATACTCTATTAGTTTCTAAAGAAGGCTTTCAATCGTTTGAAAGAAGCATAATACCACGCTTAAATTATCTGCAAAATATTGAAGTGAAACTCCTTAGTGACGAGGAAGTCAGATTAATGGGCGTTAAAACAACCATTATAAATTCCCAGCAACAAGAGTTAAGAAGAATTGAGCCTGGCAAGTTTGCTCTAGGTACATCTCGACGAGAAATAGGACGACGCGCTAATGAAGTTATTAGTAACATTGAATTGACTGAAGCTTTTTATATTGGAGTAAGAGAGGTAACTAACAAGGAATTTTCTAAATTCAGAAGTATTGATAGTTCTGCCGCCGATATTCATGCCTCATTGTTAGCAGATAATAATCCTGTGGTATTAGTGAGTTGGTCAGATGCAATCGAATATTGTAATTGGTTAAGTAACCAAGAAGGTTTGGATCCTGTTTATACAAAACGTTTTGAGAAATGGGAACTTATTAGCCCAATTCCAAATGGATATCGATTGCCAACAGAAGCCGAATGGTCTTGGGCTATTAGGCATCAAGCCAGAAAAAATAGCACAATATATCCTTGGGGAAATCGCTTTCCACCAAGGCGTGATTTTGGTAATTATGCAGATATAGCCGCCAAAAACCTTCTTCCGAATACTATAAATGACTATGATGACGGTTATTCCTCTACTGCTCCTGTAGGAACATTTTCTGCGAATTTGCTTGGAATTTATGATGGAAGTGGTAATGTTTCTGAGTGGGTAAGTGATTATTACTCCATCCCAACACCAGGATTAACTGAAATATTGATTGATCCAAAAGGCCCGGAATCTGGTGTCCAGCATGTAATAAGAGGTTCAAGTTGGCGTCATGCAGGCATTACACAGTTAAGAGGATCGTATAGAGATTTTGGAAGTGAGGGGCGTATTGATGTTGGTTTTAGAGTTGCAAAGAATGCTGAGAAATAAAGAATTAGGTGAAATATGATTAAATCTGATGCGTCGAGAAATTTTTTTTTCACTTTGCTTATCTTTTCTTTATTATTTTGTTTAACTTATACGGTAGCTTCACAAGAAATTAAAGATAATAATGTAACCGCTATTCAAGAAGACCTCATTCAAAGTGAGAGCGCAGATATTGCTAACAGTGGAACTGACTCAACCGATAATCAATTTTCCAATGAGAAAAATAATGACCTTGAAGAAGAATTTGACTTGGATGAACAATCTTACGAAGGAGATGACGATGATTTTATACCAACTGAGGAAGTACCGGCCGATGAACCAATCCCATTTCCAACAAATATTTAGTATTTGTGTCATTTAGAAAATATAATTCGTACATTCTAATAGAGAGAATAAGTTGATGAAGAAAAATAATATACCTATTGAATTTGTTTATCAATTATTCGCACTTATTGTTGCAATCATTATTGTTCATGGTTACTACGTTTCAGTTGTAAGACCGAATGCAAATCAAGTAATTATTGAGCAAAGTGTTGAAGCAGAAGTTAATCCAAATTATGTCAGGGAGCGATCTGTTTGGGTGTTGGTTAAAGATTTCGAACAAGAATCATGTTTTATTCTTATGTTGTGGGCACTTGCGATTATGGGCTTCAAATTAGCTTTACTCTTAAATGAAAGGAAATTATTAGATGCGAATTTAATTTCTATTGCTGAAGGCATGAGGATTCTCCCTGAAGATACGCGTGAATTCGAAAGACAAATTGAAATCTTAAGTGAAAAGCAAAAGGTAATGGTTTTGCCAAGAGCTATTCTCAATGCTTTACGAAGATTTAGTACTACAAAAAATATACAAGATGTTTCGATTAGTACTCATACGATATTTGAGTCTGAAGCGGAGAAATTGGAATCTGAACTGTCAATGATCCGTTATATTTCTTGGGCAATTCCTTCAATTGGATTTATAGGGACAGTAAGAGGTATTGGAGATGCATTAGGCCAAGCAGATATAGCCGTTCAAGGTGATATTTCAGGGGTAACTCAGAGTCTTGGTGTGGCTTTTAACTCAACGTTTATCGCGCTTTTGATTAGTATTTTTTTGATGTTCTTAGTGCATCAATTACAACTTATGCAAGAGAGGCTTGTTTTTGATAGTGAGAATTATACGAATGATCAATTAATACGTCATATGAAAACTGATGTGAATTGATGATTGGGTAAAGTCATTGTTATACGCAGTTTTACACATAAATGATACAGGTATAAGTCTCTTTCAAGACGAGATTATTTGTTATCGAGAGCCTGGCTATGCTTTTATTGATAAACATGGAATTCAAATAGGCAAAGAAGCTATTGGGAAATCAAGGATATTTCCAAAAAATATAGAAAATGAACATTGGTTAAACTTATCAACCTCTGCGCTTAAACCGAATAACTCTCAACGCTATTCCTCAGCTGACTTAGTCAGTCATCAATTGGAAGAAATTCAAGCTGTTTTAAATCAGGATACGTTAATTATTGTGATAGTTCCTCCATACATGACTAATAAACAGTTAAGTCTATTCCTTGGGATTGCCAATGATCTGAATCTTTCAATTATTGCTTTTATTGAATCATCGGTAGCTGCTTCTCGATATCAATATACCGATGCAAAATTAGTCCATATAGAGCTTCACTTGCACAGCATGTCCGTTTCGTTGATGTCTCAGGAAGGTAAGGTCAAAGTAGAGGAATCGATAATAATTGAAAAGTGTGGTCAAACAACGTTTTATAAAGCTTGGATAAATATGATCTCAGCTGCTTTTATCGATCAATGTAGATTCGATCCATTGCACTCAGCTGAGTCAGATCAAGCAATAATCGATGGCCTTCCATTATGGATATCAGATTCTATAAACAAGGATGCTGTTGAAATTTCTATAAAATACGATAACCAGATTTATAAAATTGAGATTGAATCTGCGAAGTTTTGTGAAGCCGCAAAACCTTTATACCGACTTCTAATTAACAGAGTTAGATCAATTTTTTCGGTGAATGATTTGCCTGCTATTCAATTGACTAATCAGGTTGCTCAACTTCCCGGAGTAATTGATGCACTTAAAAACAGTCTTTCTAGTTCAGTTTATGTTTTAGATGAAGGGGAGATTGAAAGAGGGGCTCTCTCGAGATGCTCAAAAGAGATAAGTAAAGGCAGTTCATTAAAACTTCAAAAATCTCTTGATTGGGATAAACCATCGGTTACGGTAGATCGAATCACTAGAAATCTACAAAATAGTGACAGACCAACCCATATTTTATATGAAAATATCGCTTACAAGATAGATGGATCCCCAATAATGGTAGGATCTAATCCAACCGATTCAGACACAACAATAAAAATTAAATCAGAAATTACAGGAATTTCTAGGAATCATTGTAGTTTTGTAATGAAGGATGATAATTGTATCGTCTTTGATCACAGTCGATATGGCACTTATTTGAATGATGAGAGATTACAGAACAACACTATATTACATAATGGAGATGTGGTTAGAATTGGGTCGCCAGGCATAAATTTACTAATGATTTCTATTGAAAAAGGATAATGACACGTAAAAGAAGACAATCTGAGCTATTTAGCATGTCGTTTCTTGACTGCATGTGCTGTGGGTTTGGTGCTGTGATCTTATTATTTATGATTATTAACTCACAAATTAAAGAACAAATGGATTTTAATAAGACAATTCCAGAAAGTGAAATTAATTCTTTAAAGATTCAGATACTTCAAGAGCGAAAAAATTTGGTGTTAGCAAGAAATTCGATAGATGATATAAAGGATAAGGGCAACTCAATCACAGATGAGCTTGCTCGTCTTGTAATTTTGTTGAATAAACTAAAAGTCGAGCTAGAGCAGAGTGATATTGAATCAATTGCTAAGAATGAAGAAATTGAAAAATTAAGAGCTGATATTGAGAAGTTAAGCCAGGAACGAGATCAAATGTTAACTGCAGCGCAGCGATTAAAATCCGGAGACAATATTCGAAGTTATACTGGTGACGGAGATCGTCAGTATTTAACTGGCTTAAAGGTAGGTGGAGAAAGAATATTAATTTTGATAGATGCTTCTGCCAGTATGTTAGATCGAAAAATTATTAATATTCTGCGGCGAAGAAATATGTCAGATAGCATGAAGCTTAGATCTATCAAATGGAGGCAAGCAGTTTCCAGTGTAGATTGGTTAATTGCTCAGTTCCCAAAAAATAGTCAATTTCAGATGTATACGTTTAATAATGAAACTCAACCGGTATTGGAAGACAGTGATGGGGTATGGATAGATGTAACCGATAGTGATCAGCTCGATCAAGCTGTAAAGAATTTAAGGAGAATCATCCCAGAAAATGGCACAAATATGAAAGATGCTTTCGCTGTAATTAGACAATTAAATCCTCGCCCCGATAATGTAATTCTCCTGGTAGATGGTTTACCTACAATGAATCAATCTGAAACGGATCGAGGCATGATTACTGGTCAGGAACGACTTAACTTCTACTATGAAGCTGAATCAGAGATACCAAGTGGCATTCCGATGAATATTCTTCTTTACCCGATGGAGGGTGATTATAATGCAGCCATTGCTTATTGGTTGTTGGCTTATCGGACTGGAGGTTCATTTATGAGTATCAGTAAAGATTGGCCTTAATATTTTTCAAATATTATTATGAAGAAACGAAGAAACATAGAAGTATTTAGTCTTTCATTTTTGGATTGTATATGTTGTGGTTTTGGGGCAATTGTTTTGTTACTGGTATTGAGCAAGCTTTACGATCCAATAATAACTAATACAGTTTCAGAAGAACTCTCTATTTCGTTAAAAAAAGAATTGCAAGCTGTTAAAGATCAATCTCTTCAAATAGAAAAAGATTTACCAATCTTTCAAAAAGAGCTAAAAGATAAACAAGTCAGTCTTGATACAATCATTTCAGAGTTGAATGAAATACAAGGAAAATACGATATTAGTCTATCCAAACCTATCCAATTAGAGGCAAATCAAGAAGATTTGGAAGAGGCCAAACAAAAACTCTCAGAAGAGATAAAAAATTTGCAACCTGATTATCGCCGCGCTGCAAATGAAGCTATTGGAGGTATACCTGTTGACAGTGAATATATTATTTTCGTCATTGATACCTCAGGAAGTATGCAGTCAAAATGGGGTTGGGCTGAAAGAAAATTAAGCGAAGTGCTTGATGTTTATCCAACTGTAAAGGGATTGCAGATTATGAATGATAATGGACGTTTTATGTTCCAACAGTACGGTCGAAATTGGCTGCCAGATACACCACAATTAAGGCAATCAATTAAAAATACAATGAGGCAATGGGCGCCTTTTAGTGACAGTGATCCCTCTGATGGTATTGCATATGCGATTCAGTCATTTTGGGCGCCAGATAAAAAAATCAGTATTTATGTATTTGGTGATGAGTTCCAAGGAAATTCCATGGAGGCAGTTTTAAGGGATATTGATCGTATAAATATTGAAGATGAGAATGGCGATCGTTTAGTTAGGATTCATGCAGTTGGATTTCCTTATTCTTTTGGAGGAAACCGAATTCCTCAAAGCTCACAGAGGTTTGCCGGATTAATGCGTCTTCTGTGTGAAAGGAACGGCGGCACTTTTGTTGCTTTAACAAATAATGACAGATGATTAGGATTGAGCAGAATGATGCCAATATTCCTGATCAACAACATTAGAATGTTTTAGGTAAAACATCTACTCAATAATGAATGCTCCTTTCATGATGGCATAATGGCCAGGAAAGGTGCAGAAGAATGTATAACTGGTTGATGGATCCAGGGCGCTCATATCAAAAGTAACAGAAGTTTCTTGTCCACCACCAATCATTCCGGTTGCTGCAATTACCCTCTCATCATTTTCTGGCAGATAATTTGGTGCTCCTGCCTGCATTGCTAGTCCTGATAATGGCATCATATTGTCAGCTGTACTGAGAACCCAGTTGTGACCCATAAATTGTTGAGGAAGATTACCGACGTGTTTTAGGGTAACTGTTAAATTCTTACATTCGGCACTAACACGCATTTCTTTTAAATTAAATTGCATTGCATCATTAGATTCAATTTCTTCTGAGCAGTCTTGCGCAAAAGTCACGTTAGTTAAGCTAGAAACCAATAATATTAATGCGATATAAATAAATCTCATTGTGTTTTCTCCTGACATATTTTTAGTAAAGACATCCATTGTTAAGTACTTAAAAAATAAGGTAATTATTATGATTAATTTTCTAATTAACCAATTATTTATAATCTTTACTAAATAACTCCATGTTAAAAGGAAAGTGTTAGTAAATTATTTTAAATATATCTTATTTTCTGTAATTATATTACGTCTGCAAATAAGGAGGCCAGTAAATTGACTGATTTAATTGAAAAAAAATGCAAGAATTGTGAAGAAGATGCAATGCCACTGAATGAGAAAGAGCTAAATCTTTTACTAGAATCAATAAATAAAGAGTGGTTACTCAATACAAGTAGAAAAGCCATAAGCAGACGCTTCACTTTTCCTATTTATAGTAAAACTATTGCCTTTGTAAATGCAGTAGCGTGGATAGCCACAGATGAGGGACATCACCCTGAGATATTATTTGGTTACAATTATTGTGAAATAAAATACTCAACGCATGCTATTCAGGCGCTTACTGAAAATGATTTTATCTGTGCTGCTAAAATAGATCTTTTGGTTAA
>JAYZHY010000195.1:0-4653 GCA_036166115.1 Pseudomonadota bacterium
AAAAACCAATTCGCATTGCATGCCAACTCTAGCGGCGGCAGCGGCTGTCTGACGGGCATGGTTTGATTGCACTGCTCCTTGTGTTATAACCACATTCGCCTTCTCCTTTAGTGCATCAGCGATTAAGAATTCAAGTTTTCTGGTTTTATTTCCACCGGTTCCAAGACCAGTGCAATCATCTCTTTTAACGAAAATATTTGGGCCCTTTAGGTGCTCAGACAATCGAGGTAAAAACTCCAATGGAGTCGGTAAATGGGCTAAAGATATTCTTGGAAATCTGGACAACAACATAAATTATTCCTTATTAATTAATTGACTCTCTCTATGTCTACCCCATTGGCATACTCCACAGTCTTTAATGCCAAAACCTCTGTAGATGAAATTAAAGGCACTTTTATATCCTCTCTCTTTAGAATTAGAGGAATCTCGGTACACCCAGCAATAATAAGCTCGGCACCCCTCTTAATCAAATGCTCTGCAACACCAAGCATCTCTTGTTGCATATCCTCAATAGATGCTCCATCCTTTATTGAAAAAATAATCCTCATGCACTCATCCTGATTAGATGGATCAGGCACAATAAAATCTCTTTCTGTAGCAATTAACCCTTTCTGATAAATCCCAGCATCAAGGCAAGCTGTAGTAGCCAATATACCAATACATTGTGCTTGGGCATGATATTTTGATATTTCATGAATGGTTTCGTCCACGATATGGAAAAACGGGATATTTATTGCTTTACTTATATTATCCGCAAACATATGGGCTGTATTACACGGCATAACTATAAAATCGACACCAGTTTTCTCGAGTGTCCTGGCACTCTCAGTCAACATGCTGGCAATTTTTGAAGAATGATCCAATGACATAATTTGTCTACTTGGTATATGTGGATTCTGATCAACAATTAAGCGAACATGATCTTCTTCGGCTTTGATTGGACAAAGAGCAATAACTTTTGACATAAAATCAACAGTTGCTAAGGGCCCCATTCCACCTAAAACTCCCCCAGTTAACTTTTTATTAACTTCCTTTTTTACCACTTAAACACCCTTATTATCGGTTCTCTTTGAATAGAATATTAACATCATTAGTTAAATTTAAATATTTGTTAAGATCTCAAAAGAATCTTGAATATAAGAAGAATGCATATTAGTCTTAGGCGCAAGTTTTAAAAGAAAAAATAAGCAGCAAACACTAAAAAAAATAATATAGGCATTAACATGAAAAATATTATCTCAATCACTTTACTGACATTCGTTTTGTCTGCTTGTGCAGGCACTCAAGAGAAATTATCAGCTTTCGGCAATTCCATTGCATCTGGGGCCGCAAAATTAATACCAACGAAAAATAGCCAGCAAGATGCTTCAGCTTCTCAATCCGGTGGAGCAGGAACAACACATGGTATGGCTATGATGATGAATAACGACCAAGAAAAACCCATTGATTATATACCTGAAGCACTTGGAAATTACACGTGGGAAATCAACACAAATGAACCCATGGCCCAGAATTACTTCAATCAAGGTATGCAACTAAGATGGGCATACAATGTAAATGAAGCAGCTAGATCAATGGCTGAGGCAAGAAGAATTGATCCGAAATGCGCAATTTGTTATTGGGGTGAAGCATTCGCTTTAGGCTCTTTCCTTAATGCTCATATGACTACTGAAAAAGGAGTACTAGGACGAAAAGCAATTCTCACTGCAGCCGAGTTGGCTGAAGGGAATGCCTCTCAAATGGAGCAAGATCTGATTGAAGCGACAGTGGTTCGTTATCCTGAAAACTGGACCACAGAAATGAGTAGGGATAAACAAGCACGTCAGCCAACATATCGAGCATTTGCTGATGCCATGGCTGAAGTGTATAAGAAATACCCTGATAACCATGAAATAGCTGCTGTTTACGCTGTATCATTATTTATGCTGGAAGAAAGGCGTGGTTATCGCGACCTTAATTCATCTTCGTTAATTCATTTGCATAATGTACTAACAGGCGTCTTAGATGAAGACATAACGCACCCGGGTGCTTGTCATTTATACATTCACGCTACCGAATCAACCACAGAACCAGGCAGAGCTGAGCTATGTGCAGATCATTTAAGTGATGCGGTTCCGGTGGCAAGTCACATTCAACATATGCCTTCACATACCTACAATGAGATTGGAAGGTGGGATAAAGCAGTTATCGCCAATACCAAAGCACAACAATCTGACCTGCGAGCAAAAGAGAATAAAGGTTTCTCCTATGGAGATTCTCATAATATTCACATGTTGCTTTATGCCGCTTCGTACGATGGTCAAGGATCTGTCGCTATGCAAGCTGGGAGGGATTACAGAAAAATAACCGACATGTCCCCCTACGAGGTGTTAACGCAAATTCGTTTCGGGAGATTTGATGATGTCTTAGCCAATGATAACAAACCCAAAGACGCCTACTCAGCAGCAGTTTGGACTTTTGCTAAAGGTTACGCACAATTAAAAACTGGAAACATCCAAGCCGCTAAGGAAACACATTCAAAAGTACTTGAAAGTCACGCAACAATGACGGGTACATTCCGGGGCGATTCAAAAAAGAATTTAACGGAAATTGTTGCTCTCATACTTGCTGGTGAAATTGCACTCACTGAAGGTGATACCGATGAAGCCATTCTTTATTTTGAAAAATCCGTGAAAATGGAAGACACTTTAGAATTCAGTGAGCCAGAACCTCTACCATTTGCAGCGCGACATTGGTTGGGAGCTGCTCTATTGCAGGTTGGAGATTATCAGGGAGCGGAAAGAACATACCGTGAGGAATTAGCGGATCATCCACATAATGGTTGGTCATTATTTGGGCTCAAAGAGGCATTGGTTGCACAAAATATTGATGATCCTGCTGTGAATAAAGATCTTGAAGAAAGTTGGTCACGATCCAATCTTTGGATAACCTCCTCTCGATTTTAAATAAAGAATAAAAAAACCGGTCTTTTAGACCGGTTTTTTTGAATCTATACATCTAATTTGCTTATGGTCTCCAACCTATGTGCTCATATTTAACCAATTGTTGTGGTCCAACTTCAGCTCCATAGATATTGCCATCGTCATCTACGGCAACACCTTCAGCCGCCGTCGTACTCCCATTTAGATCCGGCTGGCCCGGATCTGGTATAAAGAAAACCACCCAAGCATCTTTGGTACTGCCTATTCTTATGCCTCTTTTCCAGCCCCAATGTCCCGACCATGGTACGTGTGATTCTGAATCAGCCGAATAGAGAACATCGTATTTATCAATGAAAAGACCACTTGGTCTACCAAACTGAGTCCAAGTTGCTATCCAATTACCCTCTTGGTCAAATATTTGTATACGACTGTTTCCACGATCTCCCACATATAATCTTCCTGTTGAATCCATTGCCAACGCATGTGGGTCTCGAAACTCTCCTTTTTCTGCGCCGGTAACACCCCACGTCTTAATGAATTTGCCATCTTTATCGTATTTAACAATACGATTATTTCCTGAGGATCCGTGACCGTCAGCAACAAAAATATCTCCGTTTGGGGCTACCAAAACGTCAGACGGCATATTAAATTCATATTCCCCATCACCTGAAAAACCAGGCTCTCCAAGTGTCATCAACACGTTACCCTCTGAGCTAAACTTGATAACCTGATGACCTAATTTACCTTGGTTCCTGTCAGCTTGACTGCATCCTGGGCATGCGGCATCAGTAACCCATATATTGTTGTCCGCATCAACATGAATACCATGCGGCCAATCAATAAGGCCAGCGCCAAAACTTTTTATTAAGTTGCCATCCTTATCAAATTGCAAGATAGGGTCATCTTTTGAGCCAACACAACTATTCTTTCCGCACCGCTCACCTACCCACATTGTGCCATCTCGCCCCGGATAAACAGCACTGGTGGCACCCCATTCTCGTTCGCCCGGCATTTTAGCCCATCCCTCAACTGCACGCCAAGGATGATCTTGAGCAAAAACCAGTGAAGACAATCCTATTGTCAAACAAACAATGAAGGTAATTTTTTTCATTAAACTGACAAACATAAATATCTCCTTAATTCTGTATACAATTACTTGTTATTCATCATACCAATAATATTATATTTTTATCTCATCTTTTAAGACACTGACAGTAGCCTGCATTTCGTCAAGCGTACCTACCGAAAAACGGATGTAATTTTTAATCGCGGCATTATCATAAACTCTGACTTTAATATTTCTTGCAGCAAGCTTTTGTTGTAGAGCCCGACCATCTTGTCCAACATTAACCAAAACAAAACTAGAATGACTAGGCACATAATTGAACCCCAGTTTGTTAACTTCTTGATAAAAATAATCTTTGGAATTATTCGTCAGTCTTTTAACTTGACGAACAAATGATGCATCTTTTAAGGAAGCTCTTGCTGCATAGCAATTGATGTTACCCATTCCCCAACTATTCCCAGCTGCACGCAACTCTGATATTACCGATTGATGCCCTACAGCAAACCCAACACGCAATCCTGCCATGCCGTACATCTTAGAAAATGTTCTTGTGACGATCACATTCTTATGTTCTTGGGAAATTTGTACTGCAGAACGATAATTCTCCTCTCTCACAAAATGAATATAAGCCTCATCAATAAGGATCATGACATTTTCAGGAACATT
>JAYZHY010000196.1:0-5123 GCA_036166115.1 Pseudomonadota bacterium
GAAGAACGAACTAACCGAAAATTCCCGCTTCTCCTAACAACAGGAAGAATACTTTCGCAATACAATGTAGGAGCACAAACAAGACGTACCCAAAATATTGTTTGGCATGATAAAGATCTCTTAGAGATACATCCACATGATGCAGAAACACGAGGAATTAAAAATAAGGATCAAGTGTCACTGGCTAGCAGAAAAGGTGAAATCACATTAACAGCTGAGATAACAGAACGAGTCCAACCCGGAGTTGTTTATACTACTTTCCATAATCCTGAAACAGGTGCCAATGTGGTTACAACCGAACACAGTGACTGGGCCACAAATTGCCCAGAATATAAAGTTACAGCTGTACAAATAACACCAGCAAATCACAAATCAAAATGGCAAGATCAGTTTAAGGTTCGCGCCAAACAAGAAGGTAAAATTATCGAAGCAGTTCACTAATTACTTTTATCAAGCTTTGTAAATATAGAGCCCTCAAGAGTTAGGCTGTACATTAGACCTCTGCTATCAAAAACAAAAGCAACTATTGGATCTAAAACATTATCGGTATTGATTGTTGCCCCAAGACCTTTGTCGATTATCGTAATATGCCCATCTACACCAACTTTCCAACCAGGATTATTACGGAAATTATTTAATATATCTTCAGTCATAAAGGCAATCACAATTGCCTTAGCTTGAGCACCAACTTGAAAGCCCAATGAACCTGAAGTAATTCGATAATAATCTTCATTTAACTCTGAAACCCTCAAAACACCTTCGCCTGTCTCTACTCCTATACCCATTCCTACTTTCACAACCCTAGGAAATACAAGATAACCGTATGCTTGATTCAGAAATAAACTTGATCCTTCAATTTCTTTTGTTAACAGATCAACTGCAATATTTGCGTCTCTGTCAATCTCAAATGCTGAGGCCTCAATAACATCCTTTAATGAATCTTTTATTGAGTCAACAACACTATTAATTGAGTCCGTAATTTGTTGATTCCATGCTGGGACACACAAAAATAAACCGACAACTAACCCAACTGCTTTAAACTTGGTTTTAATTTTCATATTGATTTTCCTTTATCTTGTGACTGGCATGAGATTCTTTACTATAGGTGCTCTTCTATGATTTTCTCTCGGAGGATATGATGCGGCCAAATAATCCAATATTCCTTCCTCTGTTTTTGGCTCAAATTCCCAAAGATTTTGTGTTTCTTGCATCCATTTTATCATATCACGCCATCCTTCTTTGTCAGCACGTTGGGACGTTACTAATTTATAAGAATGACAGGCGCCACAATGCATACGAACAAGTTCCCATCCAGGTGCAATAATTAGACCAGTTGCTGGATCTTCAGCAGAATATATATTATTAGATAAACCGCATAATATGATTATTAATAGTCTATGCATTTTACATCAAGCATTAACACTTACTGCAATCCTATGGCATGCATTATTCAAATAACCTCTCGGATTCCATTGAGGTATAACCACCGGTTGAGAGGTGCCATTTTCATCTTCAGCTCTTACCCATATTTCATAATAACCAGTCTCCGGAAAACGAACCTCATGACTCCAATGTTGCCAAGCAAACTTATTGGCCGGATCTCTTAGGTTGGTAATTTGCCAGTTAGCCCCAAAGTCAATTGAACAATAAAGTCTTTTAACACTGAGATCTCCAGCCCAAGCATGACCTCTAATTTTAAGATTACCGCCTATTTTGTGAGATATGCCCGATTTAGGAAAAGTAATGAGGGATTTTACAGGCATAGATTCAATGATACACATGTCTTCATCTGCAACTATAGATCCTGGTGCAACTGGTTTGCATGGCACTCGATAAGATTGGCCGTTCATTTTTTCACCATCATGCACCACATCCCGGATTAAAATCTTTGTTAACCACTTTCCACTCACCGAAGCTGGCCATCCAGGACATAACATTCGCAATGGAGCACCGTGTATCAATGGCAATGGTTCACCATTCATGCCCCAAACAATAAGGGATTCATCTTGCATGGCTTTCCACAATGGTACGCCACGTGAAATAGCTTTCTTATCTGGATCTCCTGATAAGTGCCTATCCTTACCTTCATAAGCAACGTAAACAGCATCTTCTTTAACGCCCACATATTGAAGAACATCTCTCAATCTAACGCCTGTCCATTCTGGACAACCAATCGCGCCTGTAGACCATTGATTGCCCCTAGCAGGTGGAAAGAATTCAGATCTTCCATTGCCACCGCATTCAATTTGCAATTGTAAAGAATGTTGATCAAATCTATTTTTAAGATCGCTTAATGTTAATTGTTTCTGCTCAAGGCAAGATTCGCCAGCTACAGTTAAAACCCAATTATCAGGATGCGTTTCTTCTTTTTCTGGCGGAAAACCGTTATTCCTTACAAAAAGTCGAGATGCTGGAGTCACCGCATCATCAAGTAAATGTGCTGGAGTCTCAGCATTAAATGGTCTGTCATTAAGTAACGTCAAACCATCTTTACCAAAAAGACTAAATAGATCATTGCTTTGAGCATATGCAGCAGGAATTAATCCGGCAGGAAAGTTCTCTGCAAATGGAATTGAAGCGCCCAATGCAGTACTCATTGTAAAAAGTCCGCTGTTCCTTAAGAAGCCACGTCTTGTTATTGGATTTGATTTTCTTCCCCAAGTAATCTCATCAGCGACTATTGGATCTTTATTATAAAGTTGATGAATTCCTATAGATTTCTTCATATTCAAACCGATAAATTCTGTAATTATTTTGCTCCAATCATAAAAGTATCCATCATTATTTTTAATACCTTAGTCAATTTCTCTGCCAATATATTGTCATAGACTAATGAGGACTCATCCATATAGCAACTCTGCGCAATCTCAAGCTGAATAGCATAAATGGAATCATTCGGCTTACCATATTGACGAGTGATGTAACCGCCCTTAAATCTTTCATTCAATGCAACCGAATAACCTGATTCTCGAGCAATTTCATAAATTGATCTCTCAATAATAGAAGGACAACTTTTCCCTGAATTTGTTCCAATATTTAAATCAGGCAGTTTTCCTTCAAATAAATTTGGAACCCTACTTTGAATTGAATGAGCATCCCACAATAATGCGTATCCATAGTCGGATTTAATGGCATCTAAAGATGCTCTTATTTTCTCATGATAAGGAAGCCAATATGATTGAACGCGTTTTTTTACTTCACTTTCCTCTATCTCATCTATATCGTTATATATTTTTCCACCTGAGAATAAAGAGACTGGACATAAATCCGTTGCATGATGATCTTGGTAAAGCGAATCACCCTCTTGGGATCGATTTAAATCAATAACGAATCTTGAATAGTTGGCATTTATCACGCTTGCACGAATCTTTTTACAAAATTCATAAAGTTTTGTTGTATGCCAATCTGTGTCAGGCAAAGATTGTGCTTCTGGTGTCATTACTGGTGACATGTTCTCGAGTATAGCTCTTCCGTCATGCGGGATACTTACCAATAATGGTGATTGCCCTTTATGAAAACCATATATTTCAGTGGATTGCATCATTTTCAACTTTAAAGATAGTAGGTTGTTCATCATTCATTTCACCTTTTATGATGCTTTCAGAAAGTCTCTTAATATCATCTGACAGAGACCGATCTTCTTTAAATGAATCTGAATGCGCTCGAATTTTTATCATGGTTGCTTGAAGTTTCTTAGAGGTGCTTAAGGGTTCATGAAATTCAATGCCTTGAGCTGCACTCAAAAATTCAATTGCTATGATATAAGAAAGATTCTCCGTCATGGTTTTAAGCCGATACGCTGCATGGGTGGCCATGCTCACATGATCTTCTTGATTTGCAGAAGTTGGAATACTGTCAACACTCGATGGATGAGCAAGAGATTTATTTTCAGAGACTAATGCTGCAGCAGTTACCTGAGGAATCATCAATCCAGAATTTACGCCACTCTCTTTAACCAAGAAGGCTGGCAGGCCACTTAAATTTGTATCAATAAGCAAAGCACAACGACGTTCTGAAATGGATCCAATTTCCGCTAAAGCTAAAGCGAGATGATCGGCGGCAAATGCCACAGGTTCAGCATGAAAATTACCGCCCGATATGATTTCATTACTATCAATAAATACCAGAGGATTATCCGTTACCGCGTTTGCTTCAATATTTAAGATTGAAGCAGCATGATTCATGGCATCCAAGCATGCTCCCATAACCTGAGGTTGACAACGAATAGAATATGGGTCTTGAACACGATCGCATTCTTGATGAGATGCCATTATTTCACTGCCTTGCAAGAGTTTAATCAATTCATTGGCAACTTTTTTTTGTCCAGGTTGTCCCCTTGCTTCATGAATACGCTGATCAAAAGGTTTTTTGCTGCCTTTTATTGCGTCTACTGTTAAAGCACCTGAGTGCAATGCGGCCTGAAATAGTTTTTCTGCATCGAAATAAGCGCTAAGTGCAATTGCGGTTGAAACTTGAGTGCCATTTAACAGAGCCAACCCCTCTTTTGGGCCTAGTTCTATTGGTTTAAGGTTGGCCGCTTTAAGGGCTTCTTTGGCCTTCATTGCCTTACCAGAAAAACTAGCATAACCTTCACCAATCAATATTTGAGACAAATGTGCAAGTGGTGCTAAATCACCTGAAGCTCCAACGGAGCCTTTGGCTGGAATACAAGGAAAAATCTCAGAATTAACAAGTTCGCAGAGTCGCTCAATCAATGATAAGGAAACACCAGATAACCCTTTAGACAGAGCCAAAACTTTAAGCAAAAGAATCAGCTTAACTACTTTATTGGGCAATAATTCACCCACACCAGCAGCATGTGAAGAAACAATATTTTTCTGTAACTTTGCTAAATCTTCAAATTCAATTCTTATCTTCGCTAATTTCCCAAATCCAGTGTTTACGCCATAAATCGCTTCATCACTCTTTGTTGCTGCCTGAATATAATCAGATGAAAGCCTGATATTTTCTTTGAGTTGCTTATTTATGGCTAGAGAAATTGGCTCTTCAAAAGCTTTGCGTAACGTATCCAATGTTAAGGGTTTGTCATCAATAAGTAATTTCATATTTTTTACCTAATTATTCAATCATTGGTAGATTAAGATTATGCGCAGATGCGCATG
>JAYZHY010000197.1:0-6247 GCA_036166115.1 Pseudomonadota bacterium
CTTGTTAGAACAACGGCTTGGATTGTTATACTTCAACGAAACGGAATTCTCAATGATTTGCTATTATCAATAGGAATAACATCTGAACCAATATCATTTGTGTATAATTTTTCAGGAGTTTTAATAGGCATGACTCATGTCCTAATGCCTTTTGTTATCTTTCCATTATATGCAGCATATAAAGACATGGATTACTCTCTTATTGAGGCTGCAGAAAGTCTTGGATCAAAATCGTTTCAGATAACAAAACGAATCATTCTGCCCCTTACAATGCCAGGCGTAGTTGCAGGATCGATCATTGTATTTATGAGTGCAATTGGATACTACATTACGCCAGCTTTAATGGGTGGCCCAGGACAAACAATGATTGCTATGCTTATTGAGAACAATATCAATCAAACACTTAATTGGGAAATGGCTGCATCTATGTCAGTGATTTTATTGATGACAACGTTAATTTTGTTTGTTGTTTTTCAAAAATATTTCGGTTTTGACAAGTTATTTACTTCCAATATTCAAAAGGGATATCAGAAAAAGTCGACACGAAGCAAAATGTCTATTGAAAAAATTACTATGTACACAGCGGGTATCACAGTTTGCATTTTTCTTATTGCTCCAATCTTAATTGTATTTCCGATGAGTTTAAGTGCATCTCCTTTTCTAGAGTTCCCTCCAAGTGAATATAGTTTTAGATGGTTTGAAAGCTTCTTTTCTGACACACGCTGGATTAAAGCACTATGGAATTCAATCATCGCAGCGACGGTAACTTTGTCTGTCTCCCTTCCAACTGGCACACTCGCAGCAATTGGTGTGAATAAAATGAACTCAAAATTTCGTTTACTTTTAGAAACTTTTTTTATCACTCCAATGGTTATACCTGTAATTATCTTTGCTGTTGGTTTGTTTTATTTTCTTGCACCATTAGGTTTAAACAATTCACCTGTATTACTTGGACTGGCTCACAGTATTCTTGCTTTACCATTTGTCTTTCTTACAGTTCGTGCTGCCCTTAAAGGTTTTGATGAAAACCTTGAATGGGCAGCATACGGTTTGGGTGCATCTTGGTTAACTATGTTCAGAAAAATAATGTTACCTATAATAACTCCAGGTATATTGGCAGGTGCTATCTTTGCCTTTATTCAAAGTTTTGATGATGTTGTATTAGCTTTATTTTTAACCAATGTAAAATCTCGAACGCTACCAAGAATTATGTTTGAAGGCGTTTCTCATGAGATTGACCCTACAATTGTTGCTATCTCAGTTTTATTGATTACATTAACCATAGCTCTATTTGTAATAAACAATCTATTTATATCAGGTAAAAAAAGATGAACGAACAAAAAAAGAATTCGCTATACATGAAAGGCATAGAAAAAAACTATGGAAAAGTTAGGGCGTTAAAAAATATTTCGCTAAGCATAGAGTCTGGAGAATTTTGTACACTACTTGGAGCATCTGGCTCAGGAAAATCAACTCTTCTAAGAGTGATAGCAGGTTTTGAGTTACCGGATAATGGCATACTAAAGATTGATGAAAAAGATCTGAGTTCGATATCAATTGCACAACGAAATATAGGCATGGTATTTCAGAATTATGCTCTTTTTCCACATATGAATGTTTATCGTAACATTGCCTTTGGGCTAGAGATGAAAGAACTTGGTAATTCAGAAATAAAACGAAGAGTCAATGAGGTTTTAGAATTAATTGGGCTCTCAAAAGAACAAGACCGAATTCCATCGACATTGTCAGGTGGCCAACAACAACGAGTAGCATTGGCTAGAGCTATTGTAATTGAACCTAAAATATTACTTATGGATGAACCTCTTGGAGCGCTCGATAAGAATTTAAGAAGTGATATGCAAAAACTAATAAAAAAACTTCACAAAAATCTAAAAGTAACAGTAGTTTATGTCACCCATGACCAAGATGAGGCTATGTATCTATCTGATAAGATCGTTTTAATGGATGCTGGCGAAATAATTCAAACAGGCACTTGTGAAGAGCTATATTCAAGACCAAAAAATAAATATGTTGCAAATTTCCTTGGAGAATGCAACTTCATATCACTTGAATCAGGAAAAAAGATCTGTATTCGACCAGAATTGCTTCGCATCCATCATAATAATAATACAAACGATAAAAATACTATTGAGGTCAGTGTCAATGATGTCGTTTTTCAAGGGCACACAATAAAACTTATAGCTAGTTACAACAACCAAGAAATCATTGCTGTATTCAGCCCCCAGGAATTTAAATCTAATATAAACAAAAAAGACAAAATTCATCTCACATACGACAACAAATCACTTATGGATATGTAGAGAATTATATGGTTTATATACTTAGTTGCTTTAACTTGAGGGTAAAAATAGAAATTGAAGATTTTCGTAATAGCCTATTATTGTTTGAAGATCATTTAAAAAAGAAAAATTTACTCGAAGGTACAAGCGGTATCTCAAAAAGACATCGTCACCCAATTATGGATACCGATAAATCTGATTTTAAGTATTTTTTCATTATGAAGTTTAAGAATTTATCCCAAATGGAAAAATCAGTTAAATATATTTTTGACGAAACCGAACCTGGTTTATCACTACATCAAAATGTATGGAAAAAAATTGAAACTTATAATTTTAACTGTTGGGAAGAACTCTGATGGTTACAGTGATTTTACTAGTTACAATCCTTCACCGATAACCTTACATCAAATAAGTATTTGGAATTTTCATCAACATAATGATGTTCAAGAGTAATATTTTGATCCCTGAAAATTTTGAGAAGACCGGATTGAGAACAATAATTATTTGTTTCCATTTCTCTATAATGTTCTTCGATGAGTGGTACTAGAATCTCTCTTCTTTCGCCATCTCTTAATGTCCCAAATTTTATCTTAACGGAATAGACATATACCAAATCTCTATCTAATCCAGCGTATATTTTTATTAGAGTTGAAACCTGATCTATCTTCATTGGTAAGTTCTTCGAATAATGCTCCGCAGTGGCGATCATTGTTTTATTAATTTCATCATCTGACATATATTGTGCTGAAACAGTGAATGTGAACAATATAAGTAAAAGTATTAAGTTCTTCATCCAACCATAATCTTACACATTAGATAGTTTTTCAAATGGTATGGTTAGGTTGTGTAATAATAAAAGAATAAAATTTATTTAAAGGAAAAAATTTATGAGATATTTTTTATTATTACTATCTTTCTTAATCATTTCTCCAATAACATTCGCAGATAACAATAATAGCGAAGATGGGCATAATCCATTTATTCTTATAGCTAGAATTCATATTAAAGAAGGCATGGTCGAAAATTATTTAGATATTGCAAATGAAGTTGACAAAGCTGTTGAGGCAAGTGAGCCAGGAATGTTATTCCATAATTTTGATGCTGACCCAACAGATCCGCTCGCTTATACTTGGACAGAAATTTATGCGAATAGCCAAGCTTTTCTTGACCATAATGCTAATCCTCCAGTAGGAGAATATGTGTCAAAACACGCTGAATTAGGTGATGGTTTTACAATTGAAATATACGGAAATGTTTCACAAGATGTAATTGACGCAATAAATGCACTGGAGATACCTTTGAAGCATTTTCAAACCTCGAGAGTTGGCTATATTAGACAAGAGTATTTTAGATAAACTTAAGTGTGAACAAAAGCAGGAGAAATAAAATGGAATGTGGTTGCGGAAGAAGTCCAACAGGTAAATGTATTGGTTGGCACGCACTCTCTGAAAAAGAGTATCAAGAAAAACTAAAAGAATATAAGGGCAAAGACCAACAATAGGAAAAATGAAATGAAACAGATATTAATACTGCTAACGCTTTTGTTTAGCTTTGCAAATGTTAGTGGTCAAGAAGAAGTTGATGTTTTTAACGCTATTGACTCTGTTAATAAAAAACTAGTTAATTGCATAAACAAGGGTGATATTGAGTGTGTTGTCATGTATTACACAGAAAATGCAGTATTTATTGGACCAAATATGAAGCCACTAGTCGGTCGGGATGAGATAAAAGCTGGCATGGTTGCTGATGGAACAACTCTTTTAACGCTCCAAACAGATGAAATCGAAGTTTTTGGCAATACAGCTAATGAACTGGGGGCATTCACGACTTCAACAAAGGATAGTGAACTCTTAGATACTGGTAGTTATATTTTCGTCTGGAAAAAAACTGATAATGGTTGGAAGATACATTGGGAAATTTTTAATAGCAATTTACCAGCTAAATAAAACCAGCACCTACCAGTTTAGAAACTGGCGTCCCCAAGGGGATTCGAACCCCTGTTGCCGCCGTGAAAGGGCAGTGTCCTAGGCCTCTAGACGATGGGGACACAAATTTCCAAATACACATTACTGGTGGAGCTAGGCGGGATCGAACCGCCGACCTCTTGCATGCCATGCAAGCGCTCTCCCAGCTGAGCTATAGCCCCAAGACTATATGCAATTATTTTAGAATTATTACTTAGTGTCACTTCTTTTAAACTATCTAATACCCTATTTTAAATCAGAGTTATGCTTTGAGTCACCTTATTTATAGAAATAATATAATTTTTTCTATTAATTAGAATCTGATCTTTTTTTTACTACTTCGATTGCTTTTTGCAGCCTCTCCAAGACACGATCTCTACCAATCAACTCTATTGTCAAGCCAATTGGTGGGGATGATGAACCTCCAGTCACAGCAACACGCAAAGGTTGGCCCAATTTGCCCATATTGATATCGAATTTAGAGACTGTCTTCTGAATACAGGCATCAATTTCATCTAAAGACCATTTTGTTAATACATCAAAACGATCACAAACTTCTTGAAGCGGCTCTAGAACAATCGGCCTGAGATGCTTCTTTGCGGCTTTCTCATCAATTTCATCAAAATCCTCAAAACAATAACGGCAAGATTTTGCCATTTCTTCAAATGTCTCAACTCGTTCACGATAAACTTTGATAACCTTATTGATACTAGGCCCATGATCGCTATTAATCCCTAGACGCTCCATTTGATATTCAAGTAATGGTTCTAAAGAGTCGATAGGTGCATTCATCATATGTTGCTGATTTAACCAAATTAACTTATCCGGACTAAATGTCGAGGCAGATTGATTAATATCTTTTACATCAAATAAAGCAATCATCTCGCTGATGCTAAACTCTTCTTTATCTCCATGCGACCAACCAAGACGTACCATAAAATTTAATAGAGCTTCGGGCATATATCCTTGTTCACGATATTCACGAATATCCATTGCGCCATGCCTTTTGGATAATTTTGATCCATCTTCACCAAGTGTCATAGGGACGTGAGAAAAGCTTGGAACAGCGACTCCTAAAGCATCAAACATATTTATCTGCCGTGGCGTATTGTTAAGGTGATCATCACCCCTTATAACGTGACTGATTTTCATGTCCGCATCATCCACGACCACAGTAAAATTGTATGTGGGCGAACCATCACTTCTCACTATAATTAAATCATCCAGTTCTTCATTCTTAAAGTCCACCCTGCCTTTTACTTCATCATTGACAACAACGCTACCTGTCTTAGGATTCTTGAAACGCAATACATAACCTTTATCGCTGTGCTCATGAGACAGCTCTCTGCAATGACCGTTATATCGCATTTTTTCTCCCTTTTGTTTTTGGGAGTTCCGTATAGCATCTAATTCTTCTTTTGTGCAATAGCATCGATAAGCTTTCCCAGATTCGAGCCATTGCTTAGCGACCTCATGATAACGATCAAATCGATCTGACTGAAAAACTGGATCTTCATCTGCATTTAATCCTAACCAATCCAAGCTATCTAAAATAGCATCAACGTTATCTTGGGTTGAGCGCTCTTTATCAGTATCCTCAATTCTCAATATAAATTGACCATTGGAATGTCTTGCGTACAACCAACAAAATAGAGCTGTACGTACACTTCCTATATGGAGAACACCAGTTGGGCTTGGAGCAAATCGAGTTCTAATCATCTTTGTAATCTTTCATTTAAATAATGAAACATATTTTAACAACTATTTATCCTGATCGAGCGATACTTTGCAACAACTCTTTTGTTTTGGATTCCATTAGCGATCGGTCATGGCGACTTTCAACATTCAATCTTAATAAGGGCTCTGTATTGGAGGGGCGTAAATTGAAACGCCAATCTGAGAATTCCATACTTATTCCATCTGCTTTATCAATATGTTTTGCTTTAGCTTGATATTGATCCCTAATACAATCTATCACTACTT
>JAYZHY010000198.1:0-2774 GCA_036166115.1 Pseudomonadota bacterium
TATTATTAGTTGTTCATCCAATTACCAATGTCAGCATCATCACCATCACCACCTGGCTGTCCATCGCGACCATAAGTGTAGACATCAAATTCACCATTTAATCCTGGGTATGTATATAAATATTTATTACCCCAGGGGTCTTCAGGAATCCTGTCCAAGTAAGGGCCTTTCCAGTTTCTCGCATTTTGACCGACGGGTTTTTTGGATAATGCTTCAATACCTTGTTCTGTGTTCGGGTAATTGAAGTTATCAAGTCGGTACATTCTAAGTGCACCTTCTATACTTCGTATGGTTTGTTTTGCGGCAGTTACTTGTGCATCTCCAACTCTACCTATTATGTTGGGAGCTACAATGGCTGTTAAAATACCTAATATAATCACGACAACCATTATCTCAATTAGCGTGAACCCTTTATTATTTTTTTTGATTTTCATATGAATACCATGTTCGTTTAATCAATACTATTGAAGTTATTATCATACATTGATATTAAAAATAATATCCAAGAAAGGATCTCAAGGAAAGTATAGCAGTATTAATTATGATAAAGTTGTTGTAGCGTTTCATTTAAACTCACATTTAATCCTATTTTTACTTAAATAGAGGTATATATGATTGCTGCTATGTTTCCAGGACAGGGTTCTCAGTCAATTGGGATGATGGCTGATTTTTATAATACTTCTGCCGAAGTTAAAAATGTATTTGATGAGGCATCTTCAGTGCTTGGTTATGATTTGTGGAAATTAATTCAATTCGGATCTGAAGAGCAATTGAATCAAACCATTTATACGCAACCAGCTATGTTAGTTTCAGGTGTTGCGGCTTGGAGCCACTTTAAATTACATTTTGATACAAGCATTAACTTAATGGCCGGTCATAGTTTAGGTGAGTATACGGCGCTCGTTTGCTCAGGTGCGCTCAAATTCTCCGATGCAGTTTATATTGTGAAAAGCAGAGCTGAATATATGCAAAATGCAGTTTCAGAGAATATGGGCGCCATGGCAGCAATTATTGGATTAGATGATACCGCTGTCGTTAAATTATGTGCTGAAGCTGAAGAAAAAGATGTTGTGAGTGCCGCCAATTATAATGCTCCAAATCAAGTTGTTATTGCTGGACATAAGTTAGCTGTAGAGCGTGCAGTAAAACTTTCAAAAAAATTTGGCGCAAAAAGAGCTATTTTGCTAAAAGTTAGCGTACCTTCACATTGTGTATTAATGAGTAGTGCGTCAAAGAAATTAAGAAATTTATTAAAAACTACGAATTTTGATAGCTTTTCTGTTCCTGTTCTTAGTAATGTTAATGTTGAAAAATATCAAGATCAATCTGATCTTATTGAAGGTCTATCCAATCAGGTTTGTATGCCCGTTCGCTGGGGTGAAACTATTCAATATTTTAAAAATCAAGGTGTAAGAATTTGTATTGAATTTGGACCTGGTGGAGTTTTATCTGGTCTTTGTAGACGAATTGATAGCTCGATAAAAGTGATCAGATATGATTCAATCGATGCTTGTAAAGAGATTAATGAGAAAAATCTCAAATGAATATAAAGTGGTGATTCATGGCTAATAAATATCCGACTGGAATATTAACAGGTAAAATTGCATTGGTAACTGGCGCCAACCGAGGAATAGGTTCAGCTATAGCCTCATCACTCACAATAGCCGGTGCTTACGTAATTGGTTCAGCAACGAGTGATCAAGGCGCTAAAAAGATAACAAAGTCTCTTCGAGGGAAGGGGCGCGGCATTGTGCTTAATGTAACCGATAGTGAGAGTACTGAGGAAGCGATCAAAGAAATTATTAAGCAAGAAAAGGCGTTACATATTCTAGTAAATAATGCAGGTATAACTAAAGACAATTTGTTGATGAGGATGAAAGAGCAGGAATGGGATGATGTTATTTCAACCAATCTAACGGGTGCGTTTCGATTGTGCAAATTAACTCTAAAAACCATGATGAAACAGAGATTTGGAAGAATTATAAATATTGCATCGGTAGTGGCTTTAATGGGTAACCCTGGTCAGGCAAATTATGCTGCCTCAAAATCAGGTTTGATTGGATTTTCAAAATCACTGGCTCGTGAAGTAGGTTCTCGCAATATTACTGTGAATGTTATTGCCCCAGGATTTATAAATACTGACATGACGGATGCACTTTCAATCGATCAAAAAGAAAAAATGTTAAATAATATTCCATTGCAAAGGTTCGGAGAGTCAGAAGAAATAGGCGATTCAGTGGTATTCTTAGCTTCTGACTCCGCATCTTATATTACAGGCGAGACACTTAATGTAAATGGCGGAATGTTTATGAATTAAATCTCAAGTAGATTGAGTAACAACTTTCCCTTACAATACTGCAACATTAATTATAACGATTAGTAAAAATATAATTTCGAATAGATTAATTGCTGAAAAAAATTTCATAAAAGTGTTTTTTTGTGAATCGAAAGCAGTTAATCGTTAAGGAGATAAAAATGAGTGATATTGAGAAACAAGTCAAAGGTATAGTTGCCGAACAGCTTGGCGTAAAGGAAGAAGAGGTAACTAATGAGGCATCTTTCGTTGATGACCTAGGAGCTGATTCATTGGATACGGTGGAATTAGTAATGGCGCTAGAAGAGGAATTTGACACAGAGATTCCAGATGAGCAAGCAGAGAAAATTACTACAGTTCAACAAGCTATTGATTTTGTAAACTCAAAAAGTTAAGAATAATTACTGTCTTTTATAATAGCTGTATTGAAAAACGCCTCTTTTGAGGCGTTTTTATTTGC
>JAYZHY010000199.1:0-7953 GCA_036166115.1 Pseudomonadota bacterium
AGTTAAGGATGCAGGAGTAATTTATATAATTTTCTCCTATTAGAATACGATTATTTTCAACACTTCTAATTGAAGTATTTAGGTTTTTTTCTTTATTGAATTGCATTTTTTTGATTTAAATTTATATTTATTGATGCCTTATTATCGAATTACGATACAATATTTTTTGACGCACAACATATTATGTATTTGTATACTAAACCTATCAAATAATAACCAAAATTCTTTATGAATATTAATTTTAGAAATAAAAAAACCCCTATTTATAATAGAAAATATCAAATATCGAATGAACTTGCTGATCTTGACCCTATTATCGCAAAAATATTGTCAGCCAGAGGAGTTACCAAAGATGCTAATTTTCATCTTTTTGATCAGAGAGTCGTCGGCGAAAACCACTTAAAGATGCAGGCAAAACCAATCAAGGGCGAAACACAGATCGATGTAATTGCTTTTAATCAGGAGAGAATCATTTCAAGAGATCCGTTAGAATTGATTTATAAATTAGAAGTAAATGAATTTCGGGGTAAAGTTACAGAACAATTATTAGTTGAGAATATATACTCTAATTAGTTTAATTATATTATGGAAATCAATAATTTAAAAGATTATATAAATGGAATAGATGAGCGTGCGGAAGCGCTTAGGGGGTACCTTTGACTATGATTTAAAATCCGAAAGACTCACTGAAGTAAAACGTGAACTTGAAAACCCTGATATATGGAATAACGTCGAGAAAGCACAAGCCTTAGGAAAAGAAAAAGCCAGTTTAGAAGGAATTGTCAACACACTAGATAATATAAAAATCTCATGCTTTGATTCAAAAGAATTATTATTTTTGGCAATTGAAGAAAATGACCAACCAACTATTAATGAAATTACTACCGAAGCAAAAAATTTAAATCAGCAAGTTGAGTTACTTGAATTCAATAGAATGTTTAACGGTGAAATGGACCTTTCGAATGCTTTTTTGGATATTCAGTCGGGAGCGGGCGGAACAGAGGCACAAGATTGGGCTGAAATGCTTTTAAGGATGTATCTTAGGTGGGCAGAATCACATCAGTTTAATGCTGAAATAATCGAAGTTTCATCTGGAGATGTAGCCGGAATAAAGAGTGCAACAATTAAAATATCTGGAGAATATGTCTATGGATGGCTTAGAACTGAAACTGGTGTGCATCGATTGGTCAGAAAGTCACCTTTTGATTCTGGGAATAAGAGACACACTTCATTTGCATCTATTTTTGTTATGCCTGAAGTAGATGATAGTATTGAAGTTGAATTGGATCCATCGGACCTTAGGATAGATGTATACCGAGCTAGTGGTGCTGGTGGTCAACATGTAAATAGAACCGAATCAGCAGTGAGAATAACGCATCTTCCAACTAATGTTGTGGTTCAATGTCAGAATGATAGGTCGCAACATAAAAACAAAGCCACGGCAATGAAACAATTAAAAGCAAAATTATACGAACTGGAGCTACAAAAAAAGAAATCAGCTTCATCTGTACTAGAGGATAGTAAATCTGATGTTGGTTGGGGCAGTCAAATAAGATCTTATATTCTAGATCAAAGTCGAATTAAGGATTTGAGAACAGGAATTGAAAATGGTAATACTCAAGCAGTATTAGATGGCGACCTTGATAAATTTATTGAAGCAAGCTTAAAACAGGGATTATAAGTGAAAGAGAAAAATAACACTAACAACGAAAATGAATTAATTAAGGAGAGACGTAAGAAGTTATCTTTACTACGAAGTAATGGTAATGCATTCCCAAATTATTTTCGACGAACACATTTCTCTGAAGACTTGCATATCAAGCATGATGGCTCAAAAAAAGAAGATCTAGAAAAAAGTGCAATTTATACCTCTGTGTCTGGGCGAGTTATGGCTAAAAGAGTTATGGGTAAGGCCAGTTTTATTAAATTGCAAGATATGACGGGTCAAATTCAAGTTAGAATGGAGCGAGACCGATTGCCTGAAGGGCTGTATCAAGAGTTTAAAAAATGGGATGTAGGCGATATTTTAGGCGTATCCGGCGCCTTATTTAAAACTAATACAGATGAGCTAACCGTTCGTGCCGAACAAGCTAAATTATTAACAAAATCACTTAGGCCTCTACCTGAAAAATTCCATGGCCTGTCTGATCGGGAAACTAGATATCGTCAAAGATATGTTGATTTAATAATGAACGAAGATAGCAGAATGGTTTTTACCTTGCGGTCAAAGATCATAACGTATATTCGATCGTTTATGGATGAAAGATCATTTCTAGAAGTTGAGACTCCAATGATGCATTCAATTCCCGGAGGAGCAATCGCTAAACCTTTTGAGACACATCATAATACACTCGACATGAAGCTTTATCTTAGAATAGCCCCAGAATTATTTTTGAAACGTTTGGTTGTTGGTGGTTTCGAACGAGTGTATGAGATTAATCGTAATTTCAGGAATGAGGGTGTTTCAACACAACACAATCCCGAGTTTACAATGCTCGAATTATATCAAGCGTATGCAGATTATGAAGATTTTATGAAATTAATTGAAGACTTGATGCGCGGAATAACTAAAAACATCATGCAATCTGAAGTTGTAAATTATCAAGATCATCAGATAGATTTTAAAAGTCCATTTCAACGCTTAACTATGGAAGAAGCTATCTGCAAGTATAATGATGATATAGATCATGCGAGGTTACGTGATATTAAGTATTTGGAAGCATATGCCAAAAAATTAGGCATTAAAATTGAAGCAACACATCAGGCAGGCAAATTACAAGCTGAGATATTTGAAAAAACATGCGAATCACACTTAATTGAACCAACTTTTATATATGCTTACCCAACTGAAGTTTCACCTTTATCTAGAAAAAACGATAAAGATCCTTTTATTACAGATCGGTTTGAATTCTTTGTTCTTGGTCGAGAATTAGCAAATGGTTTTTCAGAATTAAATGATCCAGAAGACCAAGCACAAAGATTTATGGATCAAGTCAAAAAAGCTAAGGCTGGAGATGAAGAAGCAATGTCATTTGATCATGATTATATTCGAGCCTTAGAATACGGTTTACCTCCTGCAGCTGGATTAGGTGTTGGTATTGACCGCCTAGTAATGCTCTTTACTGATTCCTCGTCAATAAGGGATGTATTGTTATTTCCTTACATGAGGCATGAGAATTTTGATTAGATTAATGAAGTTAATTTGATTGATTGATTGGAGTTGCTTGCCCATTCTCGAAGGTTAATTCTTTATTGGAGATCGCTGTATTGATAATTGCAATCATTTTGTCTTCAACTATAGATAAGATGTGCGCGCCTGAATCACTTTTATCTATGAATAATTTTTCATTATTATTTATTTTAGATGAGGACAAATTGTACAGAACTGCTCTTCTTTTGACTGATCCAATGTGTTCCGTTCGGGCAACGATTTCTTGACCCACATAACATCCTTTTTTAAAACTTATGCCATTTATTAAATCAAGGTTAATCATATGGGGAGTATACTTTTCGGAATTTTCAATTGTAATATCCACTATATTTTCAATCATTCTGGCTTTTTTCCATTTTGAAGAATTGAGGATGAGATTTTCTAGTGATCTTATTGATTCCGATGTTAATTGATTGCTGTATATTTCAATATTGCGTGACTTTTTTAATGATTGTTTGATTAGAAAATGTGATGGTGATTTGTTTTTGTCTTTTTCGAAAGTATTTATAAGTTCTTCCTGTAATCCGTTAGATTTATCATCACAATTAATACAGATAGAGCATGTATTTTTTATTCTCTCAAGTTCTACATCTGATCTAAAAATGAAATTTTGCAGTCTTTGGATTACAAGTTTAGCCATACTGCTTGGAGTTATGATACCTATCTTATTATTTGTTTTGAATAACTGGCATGTCGCATAAACACGCCCTTTAGGGTTACATATGGCTGCAAATAGTAACTCTTCTGAAGTTAATTTTTCAATGTCTTGAGTTAATTGTCCTTGCAGGAAAATATGACGATCGTTGCCGCTAACCAGGATAATCTCAAATAATTCTTTATTCATTTTTTGCCTATTCTTTGTTAAGACTTTAAGTTATTAGTCTGCATATAATCCGTAATTCTGGCATAATTATACTATGGTTATTAAGGAAAAAAATGACGATCTTGTATCGTTGAAAAATAAAAGATTAAGTATTGATCGAGGTGGCCTCCCAAAAAACAACACCCTAACGAAAAGAGAAATCGGCGGAAGGGGGGGATTGGATCCCTCAAGATATGGTGATTGGGAGAAAAATGGTCGGTGCATCGATTTTTGATTAAATGCAAATATCTTTTGAATAATTGAGTGAAACTTAGTCATGGTTAATCGTTCAAGACCATTATCACCCCATCTGACAATTTATCGTTGGCCGATCACCATGATCCTATCTATTATGCACCGTGCCACAGGCATAGCGTTATCATTTGGATTTGTAATATTTACCATCTGGATTGGATCCATTTCAATGGGATCAAGCTCTTATGAACTTTCTTTTTTATTTTTAGACAGTGCGATTGGTCAAGCCTTATTATGGTTATGGAGCTTCGCATTCTTTTTTCATCTTTGTAATGGTATTAGGCATCTATATTGGGATACAGGCCGAGGATTTTCGAAAAATAGCGTTGAATGTTCTGCTTATACTGCGATCATTTTTAGCGTTGTATTTACCATAACTTTTTGGTGGATTGTATGACACTAAAGTCTCTCATGTTGGTTACATCAAAAGGTGTTTTGCTTAAAAAAGCCTCTGGTCATTGGTGGGCTCAGCGTATAACGGCAATTATGTTATTGCTATTTGGCAGTTGGTTCTTGGTATCACTTTGCACATTGCAAGATTTGCAATACCTTGCTGTACTACATTGGGCAAGCCAACCATTAAATTCATTCATGTTATTTTTGTTTAGCTTGTCATTGGGTTATCACTCAACTCTTGGATTGGAAATTATTACTGAAGATTATATTCATAAGCCTAATAAGAGAAAAATTTTGATAAGTTTAATCGAAAAATTTCATTTAATCCTGGTTTTGATTATTGGGATTTCATTACTTAGAATTCTTTTGGGTGATGCACAATGAATGAATATGAGTTTGTAGATCACGACTATGATGTTGTGGTAGTTGGTGCTGGTGGAGCAGGATTACGCGCGACTTTTGGCCTTGCTGAGGCGGGTCTTAGGACCGCATGTATTACAAAAGTTTTCCCTACAAGAAGTCACACTGTAGCAGCACAAGGTGGTATCAGTGCTGCACTTGGTAATATGGGCGAAGACGATTGGCGATGGCACATGTATGACACAGTTAAAGGTGGTGATTGGCTCGGAGATCAGGATGCCATCGAATACATGTGCAAAGAAGCGCCCGATGCAGTTATTGAGTTGGAACATTATGGGGTACCTTTTTCCAGGACTGAGGATGGATTAATCTATCAACGGCCCTTTGGAGGCATGACAACCCATTATGGCGAAGGTATAGCACAAAGAACATGCGCTGCTGCGGATCGAACTGGACATGCAATGTTACATACTCTTTATCAACAATCATTAAAAAATTCTGCAGAATTTTTTATCGAGTTTTTTGCTATTGACCTGATTATGGAGAACGGTATTTGTCATGGGATTGTCGCACTTGAATTGGCAACGGGAAGACTGCATAGATTCAGATCGCACAAAGTGATTCTTGCAACCGGTGGCTATGGAAGATCTTACTTCTCATGCACATCTGCTCACACCTGCACAGGCGATGGAAACGCAATGGTTTTAAGGGCAGGTCTTCCGTTACAAGATATGGAGTTTGTTCAATTCCATCCGACTGGAATTTATGGTGCTGGTATGTTGATTACTGAGGGCGCAAGGGGCGAAGGTGGATATTTAACTAATTCTGAAGGCGAAAGGTTTATGGAGCGATATGCACCAAATGCTAAAGATTTGGCTTCTCGGGACGTTGTGAGCCGCTCCATGACAATTGAGATTCGAGAAGGGAGAGGTGTTGGCGCACAAAAGGATCACATCTTTTTGCATTTAGAGCATCTAGGTCCTGAAGTGGTAAATGAAAGGTTACCAGGAATTGCTGAATCCGCTAGAGTGTTTGCTAATGTTGATGTCACCAAGGAACCTATACCTGTTTTACCAACTGTTCATTATAATATGGGTGGCATCCCTACGAATTATAAAGGTGAAGTAATTACCATCGAGGAAGATGATAAAGAGAGAGTCGTTCCTGGTCTAATGGCGGTAGGTGAAGCAGGATGCGTTTCAGTTCACGGAGCGAATAGACTCGGATCAAATTCATTACTTGATTTGGTGGTATTTGGTCGTTCTGCGGCAAAATTCTGCGCCAAGAACTTAAGTGACAAAAAAGCACTTAAATCTTTGCCAGCAGATGCGGGGAAAAATAGTATATATAGACTCGATGGATTAAGAAAATCAAATGGAGTTAAATTGACATCTGAATTAAGACTTGAGATGCAAAAGATAATGCAAAATTATGCAGCAGTCTTTCGTTCTGGAGATTCTCTTGACGAAGGTGTTGATTTATTGAGAGATTCCTATAAATCTTTTGAGGATATTTCGGTTGCAGATCGTTCTTTAATATGGAACACAGATTTAATTGAAACAATGGAGTTAGAAAACCTCCTTTTGAATTCAGTTGCTACAATAGAATCTGCAGCTAATCGTAAGGAAAGTCGAGGGGCGCACGCAAGGGAAGATTACCCTGAGCGCAATGACAAAGAGTGGATGGCACATACTCTTTGTTGGGTAAAGGATTCAGGGGATGTTAATTTTAAATTTCGTCCAGTTAATCATGAAACTCTAACCGACGAAGTTGAATCAATCCCTCCAAAAGCACGGGTTTATTAATTTTTTTGTAATAATAAGGGTGAGTCAATGGCTGAATTCACGTTACCAATAAATTCAAGAGTTAAAAAAGGCAATCACTATGATGCGCCTAAAGGGTCGAAGAGTGTTCGTAGATATCTTGTTTATCGCTATGATCCAGATTTAAACGATAACCCAAGAATAGATACATTCGATATTGATATGGATGATTGCGGGCCAATGGTTTTGGATGTTTTGATCAAGATAAAGGACGAAATTGATCCTAGTTTGACTTTCCGTAGATCCTGTAGGGAAGGTATTTGCGGTTCTTGTGCGATGAATATTGATGGGAGAAACTCTTTAGCTTGTACGATATCAGCAGAAAGTATATCTGGAGATACTAAGATATATCCTTTGCCTCATATGACGGTAATTAAGGATTTGGTTCCAGATTTATCAAATTTCTATCATCAATATGCTTCGATTAAACCTTGGCTGCAAAATAAAACGGATCCCCCTAAGGACAGTGAGAGGCTCCAGTCAAAAAAAGAGCAAGAAAAAATAGATGAGTCGGCAGCATGTATATTATGTGCCTGTTGTTCAACCAGTTGTCCCAGTTACTGGTGGAATAGTGATAAATATCTTGGTCCAGCAGCACTTTTGGCTTCATATAGATGGCTTGTTGACAGTCGCGATGATGCGAAAGATGAACGTTTGAATGAATTGGAAGATTCTTTCAAATTATATCGTTGTCATACAATAATGAATTGCACTAACACTTGTCCCAAGGGATTGAATCCAGCAGAAGCGATTGCAAAAACGAAAAAAATGTTGATTGATAGACATTCTTAAGAATAATGCGTCCAACACTCTCTTGATACCATTAACCAAAATACGGTGGCAGTGCCGACGATGCATGAGAGAGTTAGATGAATTGTTAATTAAATATTTTGATTGCCACTATCAGCAATCATCAGTTAGAGAGCAAAAAGCATTTAGAGATCTACTTGAGTATAATGATCCAAAATTAGTTGAATTACTTTTAACTTCCCATGTATCTGAGCTTAAACCTATCAACAATATTATTAAAAAAATAAAACATAAAT